>JAMOOX010000112.1 GCA_027065045.1 Campylobacteraceae bacterium
TGGTAGTTTTGGTTTTTGAGATGGTTTGCTATCTATAAATGACTCTATTGTATTTAGTGGTGCTGTATTTACACTATGAGGTGCATAGAGTTCATTTATATAATACTCTTGTGGTAAATCATCACCTTTGACACCTGTACTTGCAAAAAGAGTTTTAATCGCAGGAGAGTGTTTATCTTGAATTAAATTATATATTTTAGATGCGTTCATAATCCCAAGTTTAGCTTTATCTTCTAGCTTATCATCCATTAACCTATCAAATCTACTTACAAATACACTTATTACAGCCTCTACTCTACCACCACCACTATTATCATATACTTGCATGGCATGGCTCATAACTTTTACACATTTTTGAGCTTGTGATGGAGAGAATATTAGAGTAGCATTTACACTTATTCCCTCTTCTATCAAACTACCCATTACTTCATAACCAGCCTCTGTAGCAGGTATTTTAATCATTACATTTGGTTCATCTATTGCTTTAAATAATCTTCTAGCTTCATTCAAAGTACCTTTGCTATCATTGCTCAAAAATGGGTCAACTTCAATAGATATATATCCATCATTACCACTATCATAAACGCCTCTTAATGCTTTTGCTCCATTTTTAATATCATCTATTGCCAGAGCCTCATACTTCTCTTTAGGAGTCAAATCTTTTAATGATTTTAACTGCTCTTTATAAGCATTAGAAGTTGTTATAGCAGATGCAAATATTGCAGGATTGCTTGTCGCACCATTTATAATATCTTTTTCTATTAGTTCTTTAAACTCTTTTTTCAAAAAGTTTCTCTCTATAAAATCTAACCACATTGAAAAGCCTACATCTATATTTACCATAAAATTATACTCCACTATCTATTTTTACTATTATATAATTTATAAGCTAAAACATAGTAGTATTAAATAATATTATTAAGGCAATAATACTAGAAAATCTTATAAATTAATGCTATAATTAAGCTTAAGGATATTATATGTTGATAAAAATGATTTTGGTATTGGTTATGGTTGTTGCATCTTTTGGAGATAATTATATTATTAAGCAGATTAAAGATGGTGGTATTATTCGTGATATTTCAATACCCATTAGTAAATATAGAGATAATAAAAGAGTTGGGATTATTGTGAAATTTAGTTCTGATAAAATTGATTTGGATAGGTTTCAATCAACTTATCAACTAAAATTTGTAGAGAAGTTATCTATTGGATATTATATATTTAGCAATCACTCTACTTATAGTGATATAGATTTAGTGGGAGATATACTTGAAAATGAGAAAGATATTAAGAGTATCAAACCAAATCAAAAAGTAATTCCAAAAACACTTTAGAGGAATCTGTTGTGAAAAAAATATTAGTACTATTTGTAATGTTATTGAGTTTAGCCAACTCTACTGTGATTATCAAAAGTGGTTGGCAGTTATTTGGGTTAGATAGTGATATAAGTGATATGAGTATATTTGATA
>JAMOOX010000113.1 GCA_027065045.1 Campylobacteraceae bacterium
GTCGTAGTTTAGCTATTAATAATCAACATTATGATGATTTGAGTAAAAAAGTAGGGTAAGGTAGAAAATTTGAGGTAGAATTAGATTATTTTTTTATTGTCTTGACTTTTGGGGTAGAATAATATTCATAACATTATACCATAACAATATTATCCCCAAAAGCTAAATTTTCAATACTCTTATTTGATACCCATAAAACATCATAATTTGGAATATCTTTTGGGAATATTCCATCTCCATCGCTAAAGTATATTAGTAGAGTAGGGGGGGCAATATTTTCATCAATATAATTAAATACTGCTCTAAAGTCTGTTGCACCTCTTCCTTTTATCTCATAATTTAGAGTATCTCCATTTAGAAATATATCATAAGATTGTACTCTGTCATCGGCTTGGATTAAATCTATTTTGTAGTTTGGATAATGTTGCATTATAGACTCTATTTGAGATAAAAATAGAGATAATAAATCCTCATCAATAGAACTAGATGTATCAATAGCAATAGTAATATGCAATAAATCACTTTGAAGAGATGGTAAATATATACCCATATATAGATATTTCATATTAGGAGGGAAAAACTGATATAGACTTTTATCATAAGATTCTATATATCTATATAACTCATCTTTCCAATTAATTGATTTGGTTTTAGATGGAGATATATACTCCAAATCTTTGGGTAAAGAGTTGTTTCTTTCTAGTTTTTGAATGATTTGTTGCATAAACTCTTCATCTTGTGATAAATCTTCTACTATATCTTGCGACTCTTGTTCTTCATATTCATCACTCATTTCACTCTCTAATATAGTATATACCTCTTCTACATACATTTTATCAAATCTATCTTGATAATTTGCCATTATAGGAAGCTCTAATCCGTTAGAAACAAGCATACTATTAACAACTAAATCACTAGCTAACTGCCATAATTTGCTACTAGATTTTTTATTTCTATTTTGATGATTAAGAACTTTGTGCATACTAGCAGATGCCAATATAAACTCTATATCCTCGCTATCTACACTATCAATATATTGGTTATTGTAATATAATTTATCTCCACTATTTTGATAAGATTGAATATCATTTTTAACCTCTATATTCAAAGATGAAGCGATAGTACCAAAATATGGATACTCTAACATTAATTTGGATTTGGCTTGTGAAATTTTATCTATACTATTCATAATTTATTATAGCATAAAAATATATTAAGTATAGTATGTGTATAATAATTTAAAGGTATTAATTATGAATGAAATAGAGAGATTAGAATTATTAGAAGCTCAAATAAGAGAGTTGAAATATTCTACCCCAAAAGTCAAGACAATAAAAAAATAATCTAATTCTACCTCAAATTTTCTACCTTACCCTACTTTTTTACTCAAATCATCATAATGTTGATTATTAATAGCTAAACTACGACGATATGTTTCCATAGGTTTTCTATAATTTAGT
>JAMOOX010000114.1 GCA_027065045.1 Campylobacteraceae bacterium
CATCTTTATCATTTTTAATTATATAATCAAGTATTGCATCAGAGATTTGGTCAGCCATTTTATCAGGATGACCCTCTGTTACAGATTCACTTGTAAATATGTACTCTTTTATCATATCTATCCTTGAATTTATTTTATGAATAATACTATATTAACATTAATCTTAATTAAATAAATCGGCTAAAGCTGTTGTATCTTTTGTTTTTTGATTATCTCTAAACTCTTTTAGGTTAGTTTGTGCTGAACGGTCTGCAATTCCCTCTACCTCATTTAACTCTATATTAAATCCTGTAAGCATTGAAGCAAGTCTTATATTAATACCATTTTTACCAATAGCTTTGGCTTTTTGGTCGCTAGTAATATTAACTATAGCCTTCTCACCATCAATCTTCACACTTTTAACAATAGCTGGACTCAACGCTCTTGTTACATAAACCTCAGGGATAGGAGAGTACTCTAAACAATCTATATTTTCATTGCTAAGTTCTCTACTTACAGAGTTTATTCGCACTCCCTTTACACCAACGGCTGCTCCAATAGCATCAATATTAAGATGGTCAGTTTTTAGTGAAAGTTTTGCTCGTTCACCTGGAATTCTTGATGAGTTTATAATTTCAACTGTACCATCTTCAATTTCAGGTACCTCTTTTGCCATTAATTTTTCCAAAAATTTAGGTGCTGTTCTTGTAAGTTCTAAAATTAATCCATACTCTGGGTCAATTGATACATATCTTAAAAGTGCTTTGATTGTATCACCTCTTTTAAACTTCTCACCCTTAATTCTATTTCTTTGAGTAAGTAATCCTCTAAGCTCACCAATCTCTACAAATGTAGAATTTTCACTATCTACACGATTAACAGTACCAATCAAAACAGTACCAACTTTTGCTTTGTAACTCTCAAAAATACTTTTTTCTATTCGTCTTTGGATATGATACTCTAACTCTCTAAATAGAGATGAAGATGCAGTTCGTCCATAATCTTCTAATACTATTTCTGATTTTAATTTATCTCCAACTTCTATGGAGTCATCATACTCTTTTGCTTGAATTAAATTCAAAAAGCTATCCATATTTTCAGGTGCTATATCTACGCTATCATTTACCACAGATACTATTTTATATATATTATATATTTTTTTATCACTATCTATTACAACTTCAAAGTTACCATTTGGAGTATTTGTAACTCTTTTAGCTGTATTAATCAGCGCTTCTCTAAAGCCATCAATAGCTTCCTCTGTTGATATATCTTTCTCAATTGCTATTGCTTCCACAATATCTAATATTTTTTCCAAAACGATTTCCTTTGTAAGTGTTATAATTCATACCAACCAATATATGCCACAAAGATGTAACAAAATTATAAATCTAGTTAGTAGGGAGTTTTTTATCTTGAAGAACCAAATTATAACAATTTTAAGCTTTTAAAATGTTTAATAAAAAATAAATTTAATATTTTTTTCTATGGTGCATTTTCTAATGCACCAATTAGATATTATCTAATATACTCTATAATAGCAGAAGTTCTAAGCTTTTGAAAGTAATCTTTTGTAGCTTTTGCTCTTTGGTTATGTTTCCATGCTCTTATTACTCCATTTTTAACTTTGCTATATGGAAGTATTTTTGCACCCTGCTTTGATTTAATTTTATATACTATATATCTATCACCTGCATTTATAGGTTTAGTAAATGCCCCTATTGGTGTTCTTACTACAGTATCAAAAAGTCCTTTATCTTTTGTAGTTTTAGTTACATTTTTAGTTCTAATTCCTTTTTTAAATCTTTTATCAGCTAAAAAGTTTTTAATTGTATCTAACTCTTTTGCACTATACTCTACCATTTCTACACGAGTTGGCATCTTGAATAGTTTTCTATTCTTTTTATAAAAAAGTTTTAGTTGGTCATCACCTGGGATTGGGATAAGTGGGGCGATATTAGTTTGATAAAACTTCTGTTTTTTCATCTCTGTTTTTATTCGTTGTCTATAATCATACCATTTCATACCCTGCTTTTTAAGTATGGTTTGCATTTTTTTAATGGTAAGCTTATTCATAGATGCAATCTGTTCTATTTTAGCATTAATCTCATCTTCTGCTACTACTATATCTTTAGATACACTCTTTTGTAAGCTACTTTGAATTAATATATCTATAGCTTTCTTTTTAGAAACTCTCATTCTATGTTGAATAGCTTTTATCTCTGCTGTTGTGATAGGTTCATCTTCTACAATGATGCTTACACCATTTAATACTTTTGCCTCACTAAATGAGAATATTAATAGAAGTGCTACTATAATCTTTTTCAAATCAAACATTTTATCTCCAAGGTATATAAATATCTCAAATTATATCATAAGAAACTTAGTGTCCATATATAAGAAGTTTTGCACTCTTAATATTTCCAACATCACCACTTGTAGTATCATATACTTCTACTTTCCATTCACCTTTACTACTCTCTTCTATCATAGAAGCAGTACTAAATCTAAATCCACCACTCATCCAATTAGCAGTAGTAGCATTTTTATATGAGTTACCTGATATATCATTTATATCAATTAGATTTGTTTTTGTACCACTAGGAGATATTAAATCTATTTTAATATCAGATGCGTATTGATGGTCTATATCAATAGTAAGTTCTACCCACTCTATTTTAATATCTTTAATAATATTTAGAGTAAAACTATTTGATTTATTATTATCACTAATTGGTAAAGAGATATTTTTATTTATCTCTATAGCTTTAACTTCTGGTAAATTTTGATAACTGTTTTGACATTTTTCTATCATAGCATTTGGATTAATAAGTCCAAATCCATAATCAATACTATGGCTTAATCCTGCACTATTTTTTACCCAACTATTATTGCTACTATCTACTTTTTTAGCTGTTGAAGCTATTAAATACCTTATATCTCTCCAACCAAGAGATGGACAAGCCTCTAATACCAACCCAATTGATGCTGATACCATAGGTG
Source organism: Campylobacteraceae bacterium (assembly GCA_027065045.1). Taxonomy (GTDB): domain Bacteria; phylum Campylobacterota; class Campylobacteria; order Campylobacterales; family Sulfurovaceae; genus FS08-3. The sequence goes on from JAMOOX010000114.1 coordinate 2,983, forward strand.
CTGATGCACTTGTACCATCAAAGTCATAGGTATAACTTCTACTTGTATCATCATACCAAGTTGTTTGATTATCACCACTATTTAGAGATGTATGTGGTATTGTTGTAGTCCCAATTGTGGGTGTGCTATTTTTGCTCTCTCCTGAGTATGCACAGGTTAGAATATTAGAGCCTTTTGATGAGTATGAACTCACCTTATTGTTATAATTAATTGATGATACAACTATGGCAAATCTATTATTTAATAGATATTGTAAATTTGCATTTCCATTATCAACTCTCTTATTACCTGATGGAAATACATATAAACGCCCTTTCCCATCTCTTAATTCACTAGAGCCTTTTTGCATATACTCTTCAAACATAGTATCTGTACTAAACTCAAATCCCCAACTATTATTTGATACAGATATATCATTAGAACCATATCCACTATACCAAACTTTATCTAAAATTTCATAAGTTCCATATAAAAGCCAATTACTACTAGCAATTTTTGCAAAAGGGATAACACCTCTTACACCTTTACCATTAAATGCCCTTGCACCAATTACACCTGCTACTTTTGTACCATGGTCTTGTGTTGAGAGTGGTTGAGATATTGAAGATGGCTCTAGCCCATCATAAGAACGACCTATATCTATATTATCGCTCAAATCTTCATGTTTTGCATAAATTCCCTCATCTACGACTTGAATAATTATATTATCTCCACGATTTAATCCCATATATCTTTTATAAATATTTAAAATTCTTAAATCATTGCCTCTAATACTACTTACTTCACTAGAGTTAGTTATGCTAGATTGAGAATATATATACCACTGCTCATCAAAAAATTTATCTCCATAAATTCCTTCACTATCTAATCCATCTAAGATACCATTATTATTAACATCACTATTATCAATATCTAATCCTATATAAGCCTCTATACTATCAGGAATAAAATCACCATCACTATCAACAATAGCAGAAGAAGAGGTAGGGTCAATGGTATCTGTTGGAAAACTAGTTTCACAACTAGATAAGAAAATAACTAAAAATGAACTATATAAAAAACTTTTATAAGTACTCAAACTACAACCTTAACATTGACAATCTAAATAATATAAAATATTTAACTAAATACTTTATATTATCTATTGTGTAGGGCTACTAATCAAAGTAACCCAACTCAAATCTATCTGATTAATTCAAATGGACTCTCTACTACATTTTTTCTATCTACGATATATGGAATTAATGCTGTTTGTCTAGCTCTTTTGATAGAGATAGTTACCATATCTTGATGTCTTTTACAGTTACCTGTAAGTCTTCTTGGCATAATTTTAAATCTTTCACTCAAACTATGCTTAAGTTGTTGTAGGTCTTTATAATCAATATAATCTACTTTTGTCTCACAATATTTACAAAATCTTTTTTTAAATTTTCTTTTTTCTGCCATAATTTACTCCTAAAATGGTATTTCATCTTCAGAGATGTCTATCTCTGGAATTTTTGGTGTCTCTTGAGGTGGATTACTCATAGCTGGTGCTTGTCTTTGTTGTTCATAATTACTATTTTGGTTATTAGAATAGTTGTTGTTACTATTACTATTTTGATTGTTAGAATAGTTATTATTATTACTATTTTGACTTTGTTGATTATATTGCTCGTTATAATCACCATTACCACCAGCATTCATATTCTCATCTCTACTGCCCAACATTGTCATACTCTCTACAATAACACTATGCTTATTTCGCTTTGTGCCATCTTGAGCTACCCACTGGTCAAACTTTAATCTTCCATCTACCAAAACTTTACTTCCACGCTTTAAGTACTGATTAGCAACTTCTGCAGTTCGTCCAAAGAATGTAATATCTACAAACATTACTTCATCTTTTTGCTCACCTGATTGAGTTTTGAATTTTCTACTCGTAGCAATTGCTGTATTTGCAATAGCTGAACCACTTTGAGTATATCTAACCTCAATATCTCTTGTAAGATTTCCTACTAATACTACTTTGTTATACATGAATTCTCCTAAGTTTTAGTAATGTGATTTATGCTTCTTGAGTCTCAGTAGCTTCTACTTCTGGAGCTTGTGGCTCTTCTTTAGCAACTTCCTCTTTTGGAGCAAAATCTGCTACCATTTTATTAAATTGTGCTACTTCTACAGTATTAGTATATCTAACAGTTAAAAATTTAATAATATCTTCGTTAATTCTAAAGTTTCTCTCTATCTCAAGAATAGAATTACCTTGACCCTTAAATAAAACTACTGTATAGTGTCCTCTTTTATGCTTTTTAACTTCATAAGCTAATCTTCTAATTCCCATATCTTTAGTTGCAACTATCTCTGCACCTTGATTTGTAATTACATCCATAATCTTTTGAACTTGAGCTTTATTCTCTTCTTCTGTAAGTGTTGGTTGTACTACAAACATTGTTTCATAACAATTCATTATTTTCCTTTTGGTTTAGTAGCCCGAAAATTAATCTAATCCTTAGATTATCCAAATCACGAGCAAGAATTTTGGAAGTGTTATTTTAGTGAAATTTTGCTTATATGTAGGTTATATACTTAACTTTCGCACCTAAAAACTCCATAAAGAGACATTGAAAGTAGCACAGCATAAGCGATATATTGATATAGGCATATAATACTTGACAACATTTATAATATCCATATTATTTAAAATATAAACCCTTCTATAAGACTATGCAGATACTTAATCTAAAAACTATTCTAGCTAAAAGTAATTTCACTAAAAAAGAAGGAGTTGCTCCACACATGGAAAGGGAAGCCATAGATATGGTTAAAAGAGCCGTAAATAGTGGTATATACGCTGATTACTTGCTTGTAGACTCTTGGTACTCTAAGCCTATATTTATCAAAGAGATGAACGAGTTAGAACTCAAAGTTATATCAAGAATAGCAAACAATAATAAGATATGGAACTTCATAGGTAAAGAGAAAATACTTGAAGCTATTTATAACAAATTCAAGGCAGTCAAAACTGAAAAGTTAGGACATTATGGGAAGAAAATTAAGTTTAGATATTTTTCTGTGATAGTAGAACATAAAAATGCAGGTAAACTAAAAATTGTGTTTATTAAAACCAAAGAAAAACTCATCCCTATAGTCTCTACAGATTTAACGCTCAACGATGACGAAATTACAGAAATTTACAAGAGAAGATGGGACATAGAACAAGGGTATAAAGAGCTTCGTGAACACTTTAGATTTGGCAAAGAAGAAAATAGAATTTATGAAGCACTTATTACGAGAATAACACTCTCTTTCTTTACCTACAATATAGTCAGTTATATCAATCGAATCAGCAATGAACCCAAAACCATCGGAGGCTTATTTATCGAAGATATTGTAAAGAGGAATGAGGATTTAGTGAGTATCATCGCTGTGTTGCAGGATGTTACGCAGAAAATGCTTGGGTTTAGGTGCGAAAGTTAAGATATTAAAAAACAAAACTAAAATTTTATTAACCAATTTATTTACCTAAAACACAAACCTACAAGATATTTCTTTGATAGGTTTGCTATTTAATATCATTTTACAAGAAGTCTAATAGATATTTTGATATAATCCCTTTAATTTCAAATAGAACTAAGGCAGAAAAAAATGGATTATAAAGATACACTACTACTTCCAAAAACAAAATTCCCAATGAGAGGGAATTTACCACAACTTGAACCCAAAAGATATAAAAAATGGGATGATGAGAATGTTTATGAACAGATGAAAGCAAATAGAGATGGGGCAGAGTCATTTACTCTTCATGATGGGCCTCCTTATGCTAATGGTGATATTCATATTGGTCATGCACTTAATAAGATTTTAAAAGATATAATTATAAAGCATAATTATTTTCAAGGAAAATCAGTACGATTTACTCCAGGTTGGGATTGTCATGGATTACCAATAGAACAAGAGGTAGAAAAAAAACTTGGAAAAGCCAAAAAAGAGGCTATGGAGAAGAGCAAACTTAGAGAACTTTGTAGAAATCATGCCTCTAAATTTATAGATATTCAAAGAGAGGGATTTAAATCATTAGGTATTATTGCTGATTGGGAAAATCCTTATGTAACTATGGATTTTAAATTTGAGGCAAATATATATAGAACTCTTTGTGAAGTGGCTAATAAAGGGCTTTTGGTTGAGCGACATAAACCAATTTTTTGGAGCTGGGCAGCTAGGACGGCATTAGCAGATGCAGAAGTAGAGTATCAAGATAAAGAGGATTACTCTATATTTGTAAATTTTGAACTTAGTGATAAGGCTAAAAGTGAGCTATCAATTAATGGTAAAGCAGGGCTTGTAATTTGGACTACTACTCCTTGGACACTTCCATCAAATACTGGAATTTCGCTTAATCCTGAAGAGATTTATGTTTTGACAACTGATGGTTATATTGTAGCAAAAAGCAGATATAAAGCACTTATTGAAGATGAGGTAATCAAAGGCGATATAGCACAAGAGATAGAGGCATCTAAACTTAATCACCTAAAAGCAAATAACCCATTAAATAATAGAACTTCTACAGTAGTTTTGGGTGAGCATGTTTTACTTGATGGCGGTACAGGACTTGTCCATACAGCACCAGGGCATGGTGAAGATGATTATAAAGTGGGGCTATTAAATAACCTTGAAGTATTGATGCCAGTTGATGAGAGAGGTTGTTTTGATGAGTCTGTTTTGGGATTAGGATTACTACCAGAAGAGTTTGTAGGAATGCATATATTCAAAGCAAATGAGCCAATTTTAGAGATGTTAGGAGATAATCTACTTAAACAATCTAAATTTATGCACTCATACCCACACTGTTGGAGAACTAAAAAACCTCTAATTTATAGAGCAACTAACCAATGGTTTATATCTGTTGATGATAAA
>JAMOOX010000115.1 GCA_027065045.1 Campylobacteraceae bacterium
TGGCATATAGATAAATACATCATCACCAGTATGTGCTTTTACATCTATTGGTATGATTTTAAACTCTTCTCCTCCAAATGTAAGAGTAAAAGCCTCTTTTACTATCTTATCTAGGTCTATTATATGTGTACCTTTGATAGCATTTTCTGGTAATATATTATACATTCTTGTTTTATCACCATCTTTATAGTTCTTATTGATACTCTCTGGTCCAATTAAAGTAGCATTAAATCTCTTTTTGAAGTAATCATTACCTAACCAGTGGTCATCATGTTCATGTGAATTTACTACATACTTTACTGGTAAATCAGCAATCTTTTGCATAACTGCATAAGACTGTTTTGCAAATTGGTATGATGGTCCTGTATCCATTGCTAAATATCCATCTTTTGTTTTGATATAACAGCTATTTACCATATATCCTGCATTCTCTTTTGTTGGTTTATCTAATGCCCCAAAGAAACACCATACATTCTTGGCTACTTGTTTGGCTTTTAGTTTATAATCAAAAGGAGCCTCTACATCTTTTGTATTTTTATTTAAAGATGTATTGATAATATTACCAATACTCTCATCACCAATATTTTTGACTTTAATCTCAACCTTTGTAGCAGGGGATTTTGTAGTAGTAGTTGGTTTTGTAGTTTTTAAATTATTTTGTGAAATTGTAGATAGAAGAGCTTTCTCTTTTTCTACAGACATTTTTGCATTGATAATAGCTTTTACACCAACAGCAAGTTCTGCTTTAGCAGCATCTAATGCTTTTACCTCTTTTGCAAATATTTTTTTATCTGTTTCTAATTTTTCTCTCTCTATCTCCAAAGAGGCTTTTATCTCTCCTAGCTTTAGGATATTGTTAGTTAGATTATTGATTACTGTAGAATTTATACTTGATTCTACCTCTACTGCTTTTTTTATATCATTTACACTGTTTGCCTCACTAGAACATGCTAAAATTAAAGATGTTGCAACTATCGTACTCAATCTATTCACTATTTCTCCTTTTAAATTGTAGATTATATTTAAACCACTTGATAGTAGTAGTTTAAATATAATCTCTGACCCAAAGAGGGTCAAAGAAAAAGATTAAACTATTTAATAGCTTTCTTTTTAGACTTAGTATTACCTTTGATGTCAGTCCAAGTAACTTCAACTTCATCACCTTTTTTAGCACCTTTAAATGTAAATGTGAATTGAGGATTTTTAGAAATAAATCCACTTCCAGATACTTCAAAAACTACCTTACCATTAGCTTTAGCAATAACACTTTTGATAAAATTAGGCTCAATTTTTTTCTTTTCAGCCTCTTCAGGACCTGCATTTACATGTTCTGCAAGTACTTTTACTTTAACTACATCACCTTTTAATTTAGCTTTAACTTTCATTCATTACTCCTTTAAATTTCTATTATTTGTATAGCGTTTTTTGTCCGTGAAAGGTTTAAATCAACCTCCACAACCACCTATAGATACTTCAATTGGTAATACTTTAGAGTAGAATTTACCATTTGTACCCTCTACAATTACAGTGATTTTACCTGTTTTTCTCATTTTGATTTTAAGAGTATAATCAATAGGTTGACCCTCTGAAACTGTAAATACTGCAACTGCTGATCTTGGGTTAGCATCTTGGAAAAGTGCTACTGATTTAGCTTGAATGTCTGACTTGATTTTAACTGGAATAGCTCCACCATTCTCTGCTAATTTTGGTGCTTTTACATTAACACCCTCTTCTAATGGAGTAATATCTCCATATAATCCTTTAATAGCATCAGCTGTACTCACTGCCTTCCATGTGTCTGGCTTTGTGTCTCTAAAGTCAATTGCATTTAAAGTTGTTGCTGGTACTAGAGCTGCTGCTGCTAAACCTAAACCTAAAAATTTTCTTCTATCCATCTTGAATTCCTCTCTTTTGATGATATGTTATTTGGATTATATATGTCAAGACAATCTTTTTGATAAGAGGTATAGAGTGTTTTAATCCAAAAAACTCTCTAAAATCCTCTTTGATGTTTTGACACGATTATTATAATGTTTTTTTACTATAAGTTACTTAATAATATAAATTTTATAAATATTTCTACATACTTTGCGACATCATATAGTCAACAATAAGTTGCATTTGCCAATCTGTTAAGTCCATATTACCACCTTTTGGAGGCATAGCAGCTGTACCATTGATAGCATTTTTCATAACATTTTGGAGACCTTTTGCTTTTACTACATCCCAAGCTTTTTTATCACCTACAGCAGGTGCACCCATTTTATCAGTTGCATGACATACAGCACAGCTACTCTCATATAACTCTTTACCTGGGTGTCCACTTGTATTAGTTTTCTTCGGCATATCTCTAACAGTACTATATGGAGGATTGACATCTTTCATCTCAATACCAATTTTCATAACTGTAGGTTCAGCACCTTTCATTCCAGGGTCTTTACAGTTAGACATACATCTTTTACCAACAGCACCATAGTTTTTACCATCTGCAAAGAATTTACGAACATTCTCTACACCATCTTTACCATCAATATTAGGATAGAATCCATCTTTGTTTGGCATCTCTATTTTTGAGAAGTTTTTATTACTTAATATAAACTCATCTTCCATAACCTCTCCACCAACTTTGATGTTGTTTACAGATAGTAGATAAGCAGTTAAAGCATATAGTTGGTCATTATTTAAACTTTTTGGGTGTGCATAAGGCATTGCATCTCTAATATACCAAATTAGAGTACTAGCTTTTGGCCAATATGTACCAATTGTTCTCTTTGGAGCATCCATTCCTGGAGCAGTTCTTTGGTTTTTAAGTGAAGAGATACTACCACCAGAAAGTGTAGGGTATCCTACTCCACCAGCACCAAAATCACCATGACATGCAGCACACTGCTCTTCATATAACTCATCTCCATCTTCTACAGAACCTTTTCCCTCAGGTAGCCCTGTACCATCTGGCATAATATCACTATCCCAAGCTTTAAGTTCATTTGCAGTAGGAGTTCTACCATTATTTATTTTTAGTTTATCTACTTGCTTATTAATATAATAATCAGAGTACATACCTTTATCTCTAGTATATGTCATACCACCATCTAAAGCATCTTTTTTAGCAGTTGATGCCATTGTAAATGCAGAACTTGCCATTAGTGCTACTAAACTTGTAGCAATAAACTTATGATCTAATTTGAACATTGTTCACCTCCCCATTTGCTTTAATTTCCCAAGTACATACAGAGTTTCTATGATAAACACCCTCAACACCCATAATTGCTTTTTCTTGGTTTACTGTTGGTTGTACTTTATCACTCTCATCCATAGCTCTACTTGATAATAAGATAGGTTTACCATCATATTTATAGATATAACTAAATCTAGTCCAAGCTTTAGTAAGAACTAAACCTTTAAGGTTTGCCTCTACCCAGTTTTTACCACCATCAAATGATATATCAACTAACTTAACTTTACCATGACCACTCCATGCAATACCTTCTATCTCTACCATATCACCTTTTTTAAGGTCTGTCCATGGTTTCTCTGGAGATGGAGATGTAATAATAGAGTTTACCTCTAGTGGATAGAAATGTTGTATAGCTTTACCACTTGGTGTAAGAGTAGTATATTTAGATGTCTCCTCTTTACAGTACCAAGGCTCTTCACCAAATTCTAATCTTTTTAGCCATTTAACACATAAGTTTGCTTCCCAACCTGGAAGTAGAAGTCTTACAGGGTAACCTTGTTCTTCTCTAAGTGCTTCACCATTCATAGCATAAACAATCATAGCATCATCAAGTACTTTTTCTACAGGGACTGTTCTACTCATCTCTGAACCATCTTGACCCTCTGCTAACATCCATTTAGCTTTTGGTTTAAGCCCTAAATCTGCTAAGATATGTTTAAGTCTTACACCTGTCCACTCAGTACAACTCATCATACCTTTAACAAACTGTACAGAATTAAACTGTGGGCCTTTCCATTCAGCAGCACCATTAGATGGACACTCTAAAAAGTGTATTACACTCTCACTAGGATATTTTTTAATATCTTCAAGAGTAAGTACAATTGGCTTTTCAACAAGACCATGAATCATAAGTCTATATTTATTTGGGTCAATTCTAGCTACACCATTATGTGTTCTAGTAAAGAAAAGACCATTAGGAGTAATAATTCCTTTTAGTTCATGAATTGGAGACAAAGAGATAGCAGCATGCATATCACCTGCTGATGATAATAGAGGAGTAGTTCTCCTAACAACATTATGTTCAAAAGGTGATGGCACACCATAAGGGTTCTTATTGAGTTCATACCCCAATGAAGTACCCCATTTTGAATGATGTATAATATTTTCATCATCTGCTAATAACTTAGCAGGGGATAATATAGATGTTGCTGCAATAGCACTCACAGAATACGCCGCTGTTTTTCTAAAAAAGTCTCTTCTGCTAGTCTGTTCTATCTCAGACTTAGAAGTATTACTTATGTTAGTCATATAACCTCCTTATTATAATTAGTGAAACTCATTAAATTGAGAAATACTATTTGGTCTCTCATTGTAATAGAATAAATCTTAAAAAGTCAAGTAGCTATAAATAAAAATAAAAATGAAACATTAAGAGTATATTGGCTTAAATACTAATTTATTATATTAAAGATAATCAAAAATTATAATTCTACTAAATTATATAAGATTATTATAGTTTAATGAATATAACAATATAAAAAAATAAGTAATATTTATGTAAATGGAATAAAATGATATAAATATATTATTTTGATTTGTGTATTTTTGAAACAATAAATTACTATTTAGGTATAAAATGATATATTAAACTTATTAATTTTTAAAAGGATTATATATGAACAATCAAGATATACTAGAAGAACTTGATAATATAGAACTACCAATTGAGAAATTAGAATCTATATTATTTAAATTTCAAAATAATATAGATGTAGTAAATGCTATTGCTTCTAACATTATCAAAAAAGATATTATGTATGATTATCAAAAGAGTGAAATTCAACTCTTGAAAAATTTTTTAGTTAAACTTACTTATATAGATAATGTTAATATTCAAATAGCCATTGCTAAAAATAGTTATACACCAAATTATATATTAAAAAAGCTATCTAAAAATAGTTTAGACTTAATACGAGCAACAATATCTACAAATAAAAATGCTTCATCTTATATATTAAATAAGTTATCTAAAGATAAAGCACAAATAGTACGAGATGCCTTAGCAGGAAATAGTGCTACACCTATGAAGATATTGGATAAATTATCAAAAAGTAGAGATAAGATGACAAGAATGAGAGTAGCAGAAAATCCATCAACTAGCAAAAATATTCTAAAGAAACTTATAAATGATACTGATGGTGATGTAGTTAATGCCTCAATAAAAATGTTTAATTAAATCTTTTTATTAACTTTTATATATACACTTAAAGCATATATACCTAATAAAATTATTGGTAATATTGTAGTAAATTCAGGGGCAATAGTACCACCAAATCCAATTTGATTTAGAGCAAAAAGAAACCCCCACATCAAAAATGTAGAACCCAATGCCATAGATATAGTAATAGATATATTGATAAATCTAGCATAGGTTGGCATTTTTAGAAAAATAATGATTATTAAAAATATTGCAAATAGTGGGAATATAGTTTTTGTATATATTGATGAACGCATCTTATATGAATCTAATTTTTGAGTAGATAAGAGTTGATAGCTATCGTAAGCATCTATAATATTAAGATTTTGATTTTGATATATTTGGTCTATCATTTTGGGTTTATAACCATTAAGAGTATTTATAGTTTTGGATTTTTGGGTTGTAAAATATTTTAAATTACTATACATATATATAGGTGTTTTGATAATAACATCTTTTGCTACCCATAAATCACCATTAAACTTAGCTCTTTTGGCACTTATTGTAGATATTAGTTTATAATTTTTTATCTTAAATATCTTAATATCATATATGGTTTTTTCTATTGGGTCTAACTTTTTGACATATACAAATGAGCTATTATATTTAAAAAATAGATTCTCTTTAATGACTTGTGTATTTGACTCTTTAAATATAGTTTTGGAGTTAAGATTACCATAAGAGAAACTAGTGGTGTGTAGATATATAAAAATAAGATGAGTTAGTAGTGCTATAACTAAAAATGGCAATAGTATATCTTTTTTGGTATATCCAAAGCTATATAATGCACCCAAAGCATTTGATTTAATCAAAGATATTTTAGTCATAATAGCTCCAAAAATTAGAGCTAATGGATATAAAAGTGCTAATGCTTCGTGAGATATATAATAGATATAGAGTATTTGATTATTAAATCCATCATTAAGCAAAAAAGAGTTTTGGAAATAATTGACACTAACAAATGCCATCGTAATACCGATTAAAACAGCTAAAAAGTTTTTTAGATAATGTTTTGTAATATATAGATAATATAATCTCATTAAATAAGTCTATCTATACTTTTTAGGCTATATTTAGATTTTAGTATATTAAACTTTATATCAGAAGTTAATGCCTTTAATGTATGATTGAGCCAAATATCAATTGATTTATTCTCATCATCACTAAATTTTGATAATACAAAAGATGAAACTTGTGATTTATATTGAGGCTTACCAATCCCCATTCGTACCCGTTTATACTCTTTTGAAATAGCACTATCAATAGATTTTAATCCATTATGCCCACCATGACCTCCACCTAATTTAAACCTCAAAGCACCAAAGTTTAAATCTAAATCATCATGAATTACTATAATATCTTCTATATCTACTTTAAAAAAGTTTTTGACAGCTATTACAGATTTACCAGAGAGATTCATATATGTAGTAGGTTTTAAAAATAGCATATCTCCACTTCTATAAAGCTCACCATAAAATGAGCTTTTAGAAATATCTCTAGCTTTAAAATGAGATACAAGCATATCTATCATCTTAAAGCCAATATTGTGTCTAGTATCCTCATATTCATTTGTAGGATTACCTAGACCTATAAAAAGTCGCATTATTTTGCCCTATTTTTAAAATTATTAAGGTGATTATACCATATAATTGATACTATATTCTTAAAATAGTAAAGAATAACTTATGCTATAATTATGATTAGTTTCTATAAATATGGAGTAGATAATAAAGCAAAAACTACCAATAGCTAAAATAATATAGAAAAGGAGTAAAAATGCAAAAATTACCCATAGGAATGAGTGATTTTAAAGAGATGATTAAAGAGAAGTATTATTATATAGATAAAACTAATATGATTAGTGAAGTGATAGATAATAGTTCTAAAGTTATTTTACTTCCTCGTCCCCGAAGATTTGGCAAGACTCTAAATCTTAGTATGTTAAGATATTTTTTTGATATAGAAGAGGATAATAGAGAACTATTTGATAATCTTAATATTTCTAAAAATAGGGATATAATGGAGTATGCTAATAAATATCCAATAATATATTTAACATTTAAAGATATAAAAGAGAATAATTTTGAAAGAAGTTTTAAAAAAATAGAAGAGCTAATTAGTGATGAGTTTTTGAGATATAAAAAAGTTATAGAGACTCTTGAGTTAGATGAGATTGAAATGGTTAAGGTAGATAAAATCTTACATAAAGAAGCATCTCAAGAGGAGTTAGAAAACTCAATCAAACTCCTATCAAAACTCCTAAGAATAGCATATAATCAAAAAGCAATAATCCTAATAGATGAATATGATACACCAATCCAAACAGGATTTATAAAAGGTTATTATGAAGATATAGTAGGATTTTTTAAGACTTTTATGGGTGCAGTTTTAAAAGATAATGATGTAAATATATTTAAAGCAGTTTTAACAGGGATTT
>JAMOOX010000116.1 GCA_027065045.1 Campylobacteraceae bacterium
TGGTGAATTTCCTAACCCACCTCCTAAAGAGGCTAGTTTATCAAAAAGTATATCTTTATCAAGATTATAAAAAAAACCTTTTATATCCAACTGTAAATAGTATCCCTCATAAGTACTATTCATATAACTTTGAGCTTTTTTCATAGCTTTATGAGTTCCTTTATCTTTTCTATTATTATAGACATCAGATATAAATTTTGGTTCATAAACTTTTTCTAGTTCTTTGACCAATATATGATGAACTACTCTATCTCTAAAGTCTGCTGCAAAGACTTCTCGTAGCTTTGGAGAGGTAGTTAAAAAGCAGATACTTTTACCTATTTTATACTTTTTATTATTTAAATCATAATGTAATTGCCATAGATTTTGGATTAAATTTCTCTCAAATTCTAGTGCATTATGAGTGTTTCTTTTGTTTTTACGACACTTTAAATAACATTTATATATATTTTTAAAACTAAATATGATGTCTCCTTTTTAAAATTTTCTAATGGTGGGTTGGAAACCCACCCTACACCCAAATATTATCAAATATATTGGTGATAATTTATATCACTCTCCTGCTCTAACACACCTAACATAATAGTTAGTGCCCTTAGTGTAGTTGAGCACATGGCCATCGTTGAAATTCACAAGCCAAGCATCGTTACTATCGTGCTTATGAGTAGTAGAAGACCAATAATAGCTAGAGCTAAAATTCTCAAAAATAGAGTTTAGTGATGGATTATACTTACCATAATCTACAATACTCTCTAACTCTACAGAATTAGGTAATCTCCAACCATTTCCTTTATTACTACAATGTGTTTTTGCATCTTCCCAACTCTTTTTTATTGTTTTAGCCTCACTATCATCTTGCCACTCTAAACCTGTAATATGGTCTTTGACAATCTCTCCAACTCTTTCATAATTATGAGCTACACCTATTTGATAATATCCATCGTCATAATCTGTATAAGATGTAGTTTGCCCTGTTTTTTTGATTTTAGAACTGCCATTAATAGGTTGTACAACCCCATCATCAGTAATTGTCAAAGTCATATAGTTCATAGCAATATTACCCTTACTATCTCTTATCAAAAACTCAATATAATGCTCTCCTACACTCCAGTCATTTTTAGAGAGAGATATTGTATCATCTATCGTAGTCCCCTCTTTATGTATCGTCTCATCTTCAGACCAAAAATAAGTGAGTTCTAAATTATTTGTATTTCCTGTTACTTGAGCTTGAAGTATTACATTATCACCTTTTTTGGCTGTTTTCTCCTCTAGCATAGTTACACTAAGGTCATTCTCTTTATAATTCATTATAATATAGTTACTATTAGAGACTACTCTTCCATCTTTGAGTTGAGCATTTACAGTAAGCTTATATACACCATTATCTATATCCTCTAAAGCATCATCAGAATTACCCTCTTTTATTTTAG
>JAMOOX010000117.1 GCA_027065045.1 Campylobacteraceae bacterium
TTATAAAAATTGGTCTCATCTATTTATCTCTTTGGCTATTTTATCAATTGATTTAAGCAACAACTTTTTGGTAGCATACATAAACTCAAACTTATCTCCATCTTTAAGTTCTACAAAGATTTTATACCCCACAATCTCCACTTTACCTTTAGCCTCTACTTCCAACCATTCAAGACTTACTTGCGTAGTCTCATCTTCATATCCAGTCTTGACAATACCTGCTGGATATAACTGCTTTATATCACTAAGTTTTATCTCTTTATCTTCTATTTTTATTTTCATCTTTTATCATCTCTTTAAATTTATAAAATGCTTCTCTTTTACGAACCTTATTATCTCTAATATCAACCAATCCATAGCCAGATGCTACAAGTTGATGCCAAAATACCTTTGATACCTTTTGGCTATCTTTTGCTATCTTAAAATACTCTATCATAAATTTAGAATAATCATCTTCACTTACACACTCTTTTTCACTTGTTGGGGCATAAGGGGCTGTATTGGATATTGGCCAATTAACCTCTGTGATATATATATTATCATTATCTATTTTAGGTGATAGTTTGACAATAGAGTATAACATATCAATTTTATTTTGGGTATCAAATATTATCATCTGCTTATTATATGGGCTACCTCTTCTATCTACATATAGTAGAGATGAGACTTTATCATATTTGATTTTAAAAAAATTAAACATCGCCCTAATGGTATAGTGATACTCAAAATCTATCACTGATGGAGCAATTAAAATCAAATCTTGAAAACTCTTATCTCTAATATTTTGAATAGTCCTAAAAAACTCTAAATACTCTTTGGTTGAGAAAAATCCCCATTTAGTACGGTTAATTGTAGTGCCTATTTGAAACTCTTTTGTAAGTGATGATAATCTATCAAATATAGTAGTTATATCTTTAATAAGTAACTCTCTATCTTCAATATGAGTTCTATCTTGAATAATATTAATTACAATCTCTTTATCATCTCCAAAATTCTTGATAAAATCATAGTAGTTATCAATCTTAGCAATATCATTTAATGGTACTCTAATCAATAGAGATTTTACACCAAGTTCTTTTATAAGTGATTGTTGAATATCACCCTTATCTAAATTTACACCTATTCCATAGAAATTTTTATTATGTTTTTGAGTACCTTTAAATAATTTCATAAATAAAATTGAGATTGGAAATATAATAATATTAGTAGCAATAAGTGGAATAAAATCCCAAATATGCTTTTTTCTCATATATCGTTTATATTTTTTATCTTTGATAGGATATGGTTGGTCGGAGTAGCTATCCCAAATAAATGGTGAGTTCATATTATAATTCTTTAATATGAGCCTCTACAAATGACTTAACCTCTTCATAAATAAATGAACTCTTAAACTTATCTATCTTTCCACCACTTGCATTTGGGTGTCCTC
>JAMOOX010000118.1 GCA_027065045.1 Campylobacteraceae bacterium
ACCAACCCATCTATTAGTAGAGAAGCAGACTCATTAGTATATATTATCTACACCTCAGGTTCAACAGGAGTTCCAAAAGGGACGATGATCACAAATCAAAATGTTGTTAATCTATTGCAAAATCTTAAAAACTATGGCTTTAGAAAAAGAGATAGGATATATGCTCTAACAACTATGAACTTTGATATGTCGATTTTAGAGCTTATATTACCCTTTTTATATGATATGGAGGTGGTTATATCTGATAAGAGTGAACCAAGTGAGATTTTAGATGATATTAAAAGATACAATATAGATATTTTAAAAACTACCCCCTCTCGATATGCAATGTTTTTACTCTCTAAAAATGCTAAAAATCTAAGTTATACCAATCTATTAATATCAGGTGGGGAGATATTAACAAAATCAATATTGAATAAACTAAAAAAATTCAATAAAAATATATGTAATCAATATGGTCCAACCGAGGCTACTATGAACTCAATCTATTTTCTCTCTAAAGATTTAGATAAAAATCACACCTCTATACCGATAGGAAAACCTATATATAATGCAAAAGCATATATTTTAGATAGCAATCTAAATCAACTACCAATTGGAGCAGTGGGAGAACTCTGTATAGGAGGAGATGGATTAGCTAAAGGGTATCTCAATAGGGAGGATTTAACAGCAGAGAAGTTTATCAACCATACAAAACTAGGTCAAATTTATAGAACAGGAGATATAGCCAAATATCGTAGTGATGGAAATATAGAGTATTTGGGGAGAATGGATGACCAAGTAAAGATACGAGGGTTTAGAGTTGAACTAGGAGAGATAGAGAGTGCTATATTAAACTATTCATCTATCAAAGAGGCTGTTGTTATTGCTCAAAATCAGCAGTTAGTAGCTTATATAGTAGGAGATAGCAAAGAGTTAAAAAAGAGTTTAAAAGATAAACTACCAAACTATATGATACCAAGTTATTTTATAGAGTTAGAGAGGTTTCCACTCACTCCAAATGGTAAAATTGATAAAAAAGCACTGCCTAAACCAACCGATATAGATAGAACAGAGGTCTATAGAGAACCAAAAACTAAAATAGAAAAAGAGATAGCTAAGATATTTAGTGAAGTTCTAAAAATAGAGAAGATAAGTATAGCTGATAACTTTTTTGAGATAGGAGGGCATAGTTTAAATGCTATCTCTATCATAGCCAAAATAGCAAAAAAACTAAGTGTAGAGATAAAACTAAAAGAGTTCTTTATTTACTCTACTATTGAGGGATTATCCAAATTAGTAGAGTCAAAAACCAAAGTAGAGTATTTGGATATAGAGCCAATAGCAGAGCAGAGTAGTTATGAGGTATCAAACTCTCAACGGCGACTTTGGGTTTTAGATAAAATGCAAAACGGCTCAAGTGTCTATAATATGGCAGGAGCAATT
>JAMOOX010000119.1 GCA_027065045.1 Campylobacteraceae bacterium
GAAAATGACTAAATGTTTTAATTTCATCTTTCTTTACATCTTTATATGAATCATTATAGTTTTTTGCATCTTCATCATCTTGGTTATAAACATCAACATACGAGTTCAATGACCATTTAGCATAATTAAAATATGGTTCAGAAGTTATATCAAAACTAGCTCCCTCTTGACTTACCTCATCTTCAAATTTTGCATAGTAGTTTTGACCACCCAAAGAGATAATAAAAATATCTTTTTTACTCTCCTCCTTAGAAGAAGTAAAAATAGTCACATAAGGTTTTTTAGTTAAATTCTTACCCAACTCAATCTCATTAAAACAGATTTTACATGCTTTGGTATCATCTACATTATGCGTTTTAAGTCGTTTACTACAAAACTCACAAATATCATCATCTCTACAAGCATCTTCAAAAGGATTAATCAAAATCTCTTCATCTTCTACATTTAAAAGGTCAAATTTATTAAGTTTCTTACTATCATTATCTGTCCCCAAAGCCAATAAATCATTTTCCATATCTTTTTGATTTAGCAGTTTATCTTTTGAAGTCGTAGTAGTAGAGAGTATAAACCCATTCTGTCCAAAAAAGTTCTTTAAAAAGTATCTATCCAACTCTTTTTGAATCTTATCCAATTTGGAAACGACGGCTTTAGCCTCGGCTTTAGCCTCGTCTTTAGCCAAAATCATAAATTTACCAGCTCCAAAAAGTAAAGAATCACTACCTTCAAACTCTTGTTTAATCCTATCAACTATAGCATAAGTAATAAGCTGAACCATAGCAGAACGACTTCTTAAAATTTTAGAGGCTTTTGAGGTGCTAACACCATCAAAAATAAACTTTTGAATACCCCAAAAATCGCCACTAATCAAAAGTAAATCATCACCTAATTTTTCTACTAAGCTTTTTATCTTTTCATCATCGTATTTTGAGATAATACTTTTATCCTCTATAGGAGAGAGAGCATGATAATATTTTTTTGAAAAATCATTATCTAGTGTATTATCTTCATAATCATTAAAAGTATAATTTTTAAAATAGTTAATCTCAAAGGGTTGAGTATCTATAAACTCTTTTTTATATGATTTTGTTTTATCTTTTGGTTTTACTTCGTTGAATATATGTGCTATTCCCATATTTTTTCCTCTATTTTCCTTTAGATTTTGTTACTTTATCCTATTTTTTAGACAAAAAATGTCTTTTAAAATGGCTTTTTATTATACATAAACACAATTAAATCTCCTCAATCTTAATCTTTCCAAGTCCCATAACAGTAGATTTGCCTATGCCAATTAACTCTCCCAACTTTAACATCTCAAAACTCTCTCTATTTAATCCTTTAATCTCTATGTATCCCATAATACCTCCTAGATTCATTGTAGTTTTTTGTCTATTGCTCTTTCTTGTGAGTTCTTTATAGTTTAAATTTTTAGATATTATATCTCCTTCTATTTTAAAATCTATCTTTTTTCTATCTTGATTTGTAAATTCTAATGCTCTTTGATATATTGATTTTATAATATCTTCTAACTCTATGGAGTTATCTCTGATGAAACGGTTAGCTTTTTTTATTCTTAGTGGTGTGATAAATCGTAGTTTGATACTCTTCTCTACTTTATCTATTTTAAATTTTTGTATATAATCTTTTGGGATATTAAATTGAGCATCATTTATAATATTTTTATTATTGATGTAGATATCAAACTCTTTATAAGTTTTATTATCACTTCCTAATCCAGTCTCTTTTAGAGCTTTGTTGAATGCTGATATGATATAAGGTAGTTTATCTGTGGCATTATCAAAGAGATAAAAATTAAAATTATAGTAATCTTGTGCTAATTCAAAATCAAAACGGTATTTATGAAATATATTTTTTTCTTCATAAAATTCATAATATATACAATTTGAAGTGGCAAAACATCCATTACATTGATAAGATGGGTTGATACAGGTTACTTTTTTGAGTGCATGACCCAATACTCCACGAAGTTGAGAACCTATAAAGTATGGTGGAGTATCTTTGATTATTATAGATAATTTTGTGTATTGTAGAGAGAACATATAAATCCTTTTTTAAATTTTATTATTATACCTGTTTTATTAGACAAATATCGTCTAGTAATAGATATTATTTAAAATAAAAAATTTAATATAATAACTCTATCTATACCAAAGATTTCAAATACTCTCTCATCTTGTGTCATAATATACTCCCTTTAATTAGATTAATTTCTCTTTTGCCAAAAATAATAGATTAGTGATATAAATGTGATACTAATAAGTGTAATAATGGTAATAAGCTTAAGATTATTATTAATAAGGGCTTGATTATCTCCTATTATATATCCAAGAGATAGTAAGACTATTAACCATATAGAAGCACCCAAAGATGTATATATTGAGAATTTCCAAATATTCATTTTGGCAAGTCCTGCTGGGAATGATATATATTGTCTAATCCCTGGGATAAGTCGTCCATTAAATGTAGATATTTCACCATGAGAGGTAAAAAAGTTTTCTAGTTTATTTAGAGTTGCCTCTTTGAAATATATTTTATCTCCATATTTAACTAAAAAGGCTCTACCATATTTAATAGCTAAAAAGTAATTAAATAATGCACCTGCTAATGAACCAAGTAGCCCAAATGCAAATGCTAAATAGATATTCATATCCCCAGTAAATGCCAAATATCCAGCAGGTATCATAACAATTTCACTAGGGAATGGGAAAAAACTACTCTCCAAAAACATAAGAAAAAAGATACCGCCATATCCTAATTCTCCTATGCTTTGGAGTATAAAATTTGCTATTTCATGCATCTATTCGCTAAATGCTCCAACAGCTACAATTTGATTATATCTTCTCTCTAAAAGCTCATCTATTGAGAGTGCTGATAACTCTTCAACTGATTTTAAGAAGTAATCTTTTACTATATAAGCAGCTGATTTTTTATTTCTATGTGCGCCACTTAATGGCTCATCTAAAATATCATTAATTAGTTTATGTTCTAATAGATATTCAGGTGTAATTTTAAGAGCTTTTGTAGCTTGTTCTACCTTTTTGGGGTCATTCCAAAGAATTGCCGAACACCCCTCGGGAGATATTACAGAAAATACAGAGTAACGCATCATAGCTAATTTATCCCCTACACCAATAGCTAAAGCACCACCACTTCCTCCCTCACCAATTACAATTGATACGATAGGAACTTTTACATCTACAAATTCAAATAGGTTTCTAGCGATTGCTTCACTCTGTCCTCTCTCTTCTGCACCAAGACCAGGGTAAGCACCTGGGGTATCTATTAGCATAAGGACTGGGATATTAAATTTTTCTGCCATCTTCACAGCTCTTAGGGCTTTTCTATATCCCTCAGGGTTTGGCATACCAAAGTTTCTCATTATCTTCTTTTTGATACCTCTACCTTTTTGTTCTCCAATTACCATAGCTTTTTTACCATCTATCCAACCGATATAACATACCATAGCAGTATCATCTTTAAATGCTCTATCACCATGAATTTCATACGATTTATCCATAATATTTCTAATGTAATCTAGGGCATAAGGACGGTCTTGATGTCTTGCTAATTGAAGCTTTTGATAATCACTAAGAGAACCAAAAGTTTTGGTAATCTCTTTTCTCATCTCTGTCTCAAGCTTCTCTAAAAGTCCCTCATCAAGTATAATTTTAGCAGAATCTATCTCATCTTGAATAGCTTCTATATGTTTTTCAAAATCTAAATATACAGGCAATTTATACTCCTACATTTTTTTAAAGATAAGTACACCATTTGTACCACCAAAGCCAAATGAGTTACTCATAGCTATATTAA
The DNA here is from genome assembly GCA_027065045.1 of Campylobacteraceae bacterium. Taxonomy (GTDB): domain Bacteria; phylum Campylobacterota; class Campylobacteria; order Campylobacterales; family Sulfurovaceae; genus FS08-3. The sequence continues at coordinate 3,832 of JAMOOX010000119.1, forward strand.
TATCAGCCTCTCTTGATTGATTAGCTACATAATCCAAATCACAATTCTCGTCTTCATTTTGATAATTAATTGTTGGAGGTAATACACCATCTCTCATCGCCATAATAGTAGTAACGGCCTCAATTGCTCCAGCAGCCCCAAGACAATGTCCTAATTGTCCTTTGATAGAACTTACTGGTGGAGTATTCTCCTTCCCTCCAAATACCTCTTTTAGTGCTAGTGTCTCATTTTTATCATTAGCAGGTGTACTTGTACCATGAGCATTTACATAATCAACTTTAGGGTTACCTGCCATTCTCATAGCTGCTTTAATAGCACGAAGAGGACCATCTACTACTGGTGAAGTGATATGATTTGCATCTCCACTCTCTCCAAATCCGATAACCTCTGCATATATTCTAGCACCTCTTGCTTTTGCTACTTCATACTCTTCTAATACTAATGCACCTGCACCCTCACCCATTACAAAACCACCTCTAGTAGCATCAAATGGACGAGAAGAGCCTTTTGGATTATCATTATCTGTACATAATGCTTTCATAGCTGCAAATCCACCAATCCCTACAGGACAGATAGCTGCTTCTGCACCCACAACAAGCATTCTATCAGCACCATCAAGCATTATAGTCTTAGTCGCCTCTGCTACAGCGTGAGTACCTGCGGCACAAGCTGTTACAGATGATAGATTTGGACCTTTTAGCTTTTGATAAATTGATGTAAATCCACCTAGCATATTAACCAATGATGATGGGATAAAAAATGGTGAGATTCTTCGTGGTCCTCTTGTATTACAAATTATAGAGTTTTTTTCTATATTAGGAAGCCCACCTATACCAGAAGCAGAAGATATACCAAATCTTTCATAATCTATATCATCTGAAAAACTTGCATCTTCCATAGCCTCATTTGCTACTTTAAGCCCAAGTTGAATAAATCTATCAGCCTTTTTTACCTCTTTAGCATTCATAACGCTTAATGGGTCAAAGTCTGTTATTTCACCTGCAATTTGTACTGAATGTTTTGAAGCATCAAATGAACTTATATTATTGATACCACACTCACCATTAATGATAGCCTTAAAAGAGGTCTCTTTATCAAGACCTAAACTATTAATCATTCCTATACCTGTAACTACAACTCTTTTCACATTCACTCCCATTTTTTAGTATTATTTATAAATATATTTATTAAATTCTTTATATAAGGATATATATAAAATGCTTAAAAGCTTCTTATAAATAATCTTATTTAATAAATGTTATAAACCTAAATTAAGGCTTATAACTTTTAAATTATTGATTATCTTCAATAAATTTTATAGCATTTGCAACTGTAGAGATATTTTCAGCCTCTTCATCTGGAATTTCAATTTCAAATTTCTCTTCAAGAGCCATAACAAGCTCAACAACATCCAATGAATCTGCACCTAAATCTTCAACAAACTTAGACTCTTCCTTAACCTCATCAGGGCTTACATTTAATTGTTCTACAACAACTTCTCTTACATCTTCAAATAGTGCCATAAATCACTCCTTCATTTAAATAAAAATACCCCTAATTGTATCTAAAAAATACTAAATCAATACCCATAACTAAAAAAAATTATTTAAATTATCTTTTTGTTACCTAATAATAGCTACAAAGATAGACTAATTAACTCTAATTTATCTGAAACTATTTTGATAAATTTAATATTACGAGGATAATCTATCACCCCATCTTTTAATCCAAGACTTTTGGCAAAATCTATTGTAGGTATATCTAAATTATTCTCAACACTAAACATACCACGATTAAATATTAAGTTTTGTTTTTCAAATGTAAGATTTTTTTTAGATATTTTAGCTTTGGATAATCCCTCATAAGGCAACCTAATAGAATCACCCATCACAGTCCCTATTTAGACCCAAATATTTACATTATATAGTAACTCAACTTTATAAAAGATTACTTATACATCTAAAAAAACTATGCTATAATAAACCAAAAAGGAAAAATATGACATTTTTAGATATAAAAACAGATTATGCCTTTAAAAAAGTATTTGGAAGTGAAGAGTCCAAAGAGATATTAATAAGCTTTTTAAACTCAATAATAGAATTTAATAATAATCAAAAGATAAAAGATTTGACTATATTAGACCCATATAATATTCCAATATTAAAAGGAATGAAAGATACATTTGTAGATGTCAAAGCAAAACTAGAAGATGATACTAAAGTAATTATAGAGATGCAAGTATTAAACCATGATGGATTTGAAAAAAGGATATTATATAATACTGCCAAAAACTACTCTCAACAATTAAAAGAGGGAGAAAACTATCATCTATTAAACCCTGTAATTGCTTTGACTATTGTAAATTTTGAGATGTTTGAGTTTGATAAATATAAATCAAGCTTTAAGCTATTAGAAAAAGAGAACTTTACAACTTATAAAGACGATATAGAACTGATATTTATAGAACTTCCAAAATTTAAAAAGAGTTTAGAGGAGTGTAGAGATATTGAGGATAAATGGCTATATTTTATAAAATATAGTGAAGATTTAACAGTTGTACCAAAAGATATTGATAAAGAGATAGAAGATGCCTATAAAATAGCAAATACTGCTAATTATACGGTTGATGAGTTAGAACTACAAAGAAAACGAAAAGAGTTTATATATATTCAACGAAACTCTATTGAGAAGGCTAAGAGAGAGGGGATAGAGATAGGTGAGATTAAAACGGCTATAACTATGATAAACAGATTTGGTTTATCTATTGAAGATGTATCAAAAGAGTTAAATATTTCTATTGATGAACTTAGAAAATATTTGAATAAATAATTAAAAAGTAGAATAATTGATGAACAACTCTATACTATGAGAAATTCATCATACAAATCACTTCCTACTACACTATAAGATATAATATTCTTATCAAATATATCATCTAATCTAACACCACCAATTAATGCCACTTTATGAGTAGAATTTTTGGCTACTTCAATTAGGTTATCTCCAAGAGGTGCATCTTTTTTAGTTTTTGTAGTTCTATAAGCACCTAAACCTATATAATCTAAATCTAAAGAGTTTGCTTCTAATATTTCATCTAAATTATGAGTACTTAGTCCTAATAGTTTATTAGATATTTTCTCTCTTATAATTTTAATAGCCTCTTTTTTATCTTGATGAAATTTTTTAATATCATCTTGACCAATATGTAAGCCATCACAATAATTAATAGCATTAATATCATCATTTATAATAATTTTACCATTATAATATTTTCGTATGATTTTAAGGGTATCAATTCGTTCTTGTGTAGTGGAGTTTTTGGCTCTGTATTGAATGATTGGAGCATCGACTCTATTTATTTTATCAATTAATTGAGTTATATGGAGAGAGCTTTTATCTAAGGTCTCTCTATCAATAAGTGCATATATGCTCATTTATGCCTCTAAAACCTCTTCTTCTACTTGCTTCTTTTCTCCATTTTGATAAAATAATCTTAGCAAATCAGCTATTGTCTCTTTCATCTCTATTCTATCTACTATCATATCAAGTAGTCCATGTTCTAATAAAAATTCTGAACGCTGAAAGCCCTCTGGTAAATCTACTCCAACAGTTTGTTTTATTACTCTTTGACCTGCAAATCCAATTAAAGCATTTGGTTCTGCCATAATAATATCACCAAGCATTGCAAAAGATGCACTTACTCCTCCCATTGTAGGGTCAGTTAATATTGAGATATAAGGTAGCCCTTTTTTGTGTAATCTATTTAGTGCTGCAGAGGTTTTGCTCATTTGAAGTAATGAATATGTACTCTCTTGCATTCTAGCCCCTCCACTTGCACTAATAATAATCACTCCACACTCTTTTTCCATAGCACGGTTTATCGCTCTTACTATCTTTTCACCCTCAACAGAACCCAAACTTCCACCCATAAAAGCAAAGTCAAAAACTACAAGTTCTACAGCTAATCCATCAATTGTACAACTTCCACTCATTACAGATGAAGTCTTGCCATCAGTTTTGGCTTTTGCCTCTTCTAATCGCTTTTTATAGCTTTTTTTATCTGTAAATTTAAGTGGGTCAATTGGTGCAAGAGATTTATCATGCTCTACAAAACTACCCTCATCACTAAGATAAGCTATTCTATGTTGAGCATTAATCCTAAAATGATGATTACATTTAGGACAAACACTCTGCTTTACCTCTATCTCTTTATAATACATCAAAGATAGACATTTTGGACATTTAATCCAATTGTTTTGTGTCTGTTCAGACTCTTTTGCTTTCATTCCACCAAAAAGATTACCAAAATTCATATCATATCTCCTATATTAATCAATTAATGTCTTGATTATAGATTTGGCCGCTTCTCGCCCATCATATACGGCCGTTACTACCAAATCTGCTCCACGATGACAATCACCACCAGCATAGACACCTTTTAGAGTTGTCTCATAATTCTCATCTACTTTTACACCATTCCACTTATCAAGTTCTATACCATTATCTACCATAAAAGGATATTTAATAGAGTCAAATCCTAATGCAAAGATTACTATATCAGTATCTATCTTATACTCACTACCCTCAATCTCTTCTACTCTAGCACGACCACTAGCATCAGGAGTACCAAGTTGAGTTTTGATAACTTTGATTTTATTAATCTCACCATCTTTAACTTTTAGAGATTTAGGAGATGTATAAAATTCAAAATCCACACCCTCTTCTTTGGCATTAATATACTCTTTTTGACTGCCAGGCATATTTTGAGCATCTCTTCTATATAGACAAGTTACACTTCTAGCTTTTTCTCTAAGTGATGTTCTTACACAATCCATAGCAGTATCACCACCACCAATTACTACAACTCTTTTATCTTTTACATCAATCTCTAAATCCTGTTTCTCTCCAAAAAGCTTCTTTTGGATAGATGTTAAAAATTCCATAGCAAGATATGAGTTTGAAGCATTTTCACCTTTGAGTGATGCTCTTCGCCCTGCTGTTGCACCTACACCAATATATATAGCATCAAAATCTTCTCTAAGACTCTCAAAAGATATATCTTTGCCAACTTCACAATCTTGATGGAAAATAGCACCTGCTTCTTTGAGTGAATCTACTCTTCGTTCAACTACTGATTTATCTAGCTTAAACCCCGGAATTCCATAAGTCATAAGCCCACCTGCACGGCTATTCTTATCAAATATCTCTACATCAATACCCTCTCTTAGCAAGAAAGTAGCAGCAGATAATCCTGATGGTCCTGCTCCAATAATAGCTACCTTTTTACCTACTTTTTGAGCAGCAAATTTAGGCTTTAATCCATTTTTGAAACCCTCTTCGCTAATAAATGTCTCAATAGAACCAATTGTAATTGCTCCATGTCCATCATTTAGAGTACAATCTCCCTCACATAATCTATCTTGTGGACAAATTCTACCCATTACCTCTGGAAATGGAGATGGATCATTTGATAGATTAAATGCCAACTCTAAATCTTTTGATGCCACACTTTTTAGCCATTGAGGGATAAGGTTGTGAAGAGGACACTTATTATGACAATAAGGGTCTCCACATTGAATACAACGCTGTGCTTGTTCTTTTGCTTTTAAGGGCTTAAATTTATTATAAATTTCACCAAAATCTTTTACTCTCTCTACAACATCTCTTTTAGTTGCATCTATTCTATCTAATTCAAAAAACTTTTGCATCTTACTCTCCATCCTCAATTTTTAAAGGTACTTTCATATCTTTTGGCTTAACTAACCAGAAGTTTCTAATAGCTACTCTAAAATTATCTAACATATCTTTGGCTTTTTGACTATTTGTCTCATTGTAATAATCTTTAAGAAGTTTTTTTAGATAATATCTCTCTATATCTGTATCATCTGTATCAATTCTTCTAGCTTCAATCAACTCTTGGTTGATATTTTCTATAAATTGATGCTCTTCATCAAGAACAAATGCCACACCACCTGTCATACCTGCACCAAAGTTTACACCTGTTTTACCAAGGATTATAATTACACCACCTGTCATATATTCACAGGGGTGGTCTCCTGTACCCTCTACAACAGCGATAGCCCCAGAGTTTCTTACAGCAAATCTTTCACCTACTTGACCATTGATATATAGTTTTCCACCAGTAGCTCCATATAGACATGTATTACCACCCAAAGAGTACTCACTCCCACACTTTTGAGATGTAATAACTATTCTACCACCACTCATACCTTTACCGATATAATCATTACCTGCACCATTTACATGAAGAGATAGACCATTACTCAAAAATGCACCTAATGATTGTCCTGTTGTACCATTTAGATGAATATCTATTGTTCCATCAGGAAGACCTTTATCTCCATAATATTTAGCAATTTCACCAGATATTCTAGCACCAAAACTTCTATTTAAGTTTGAAATATCTCTTTTGATTACAATTTTATCTGATGGATTTTTGATAGCTACCATTGCCTCTTCTAATACATCTATCTCAAACTCATTTTTATCATAAGGCTCATTTGATAATACTTGTTGAGTATCTACTCCATCTAATCTATAAATAAGATTATCAAATTCAAATTTTTTGGCAAACTCATCATCAATTACACTTAATAAATCACTTCGTCCTACAATCTCTTCTATACTACTGTATCCTAGGTGAGCTAATATATCTCTAATATCATCAGCAAGAAGTGTAAAGTAATTGATTATTCTCTCTACACTACCCTCATAATGCTCTCTTAATCTCTCTTCTTGTGTAGCAATACCAACAGAACATCTGTTTAGATGACAAATTCTAAGTAATTTACAACCAATTACAGTTAATGCACCAGTTCCAAAGGCATAACTCTCTGCTCCAAATAGAGCAGCTTTAATTATATCAAGTCCAGTTTTAAGCCCACCATCAGTTTGAAGATGTACTTGTCCTCTTAGATTATTCGCTTTTAGAGCATTATGTGCTTCAATAAGTCCAAGTTCCCATGGGTTACCAGTAAATTTAATAGAACCAATAGGTGCAGCACCCGTTCCACCATCAGCACCAGAGATAATAATCTTATCAGCATAAGCTTTTGCCACACCAGCAGCGATTGTACCAACTCCAGCAGTTGAAACTAATTTAACAGCTACACTAGCTTTTGGATTAACTTGTTTTAAATCAAAAATAAGTTGTGCCAAATCCTCAATAGAGTAAATATCATGGTGAGGAGGAGGTGAGATTAGAGTAACACCTGGGATTGTATGTCTTAATCTTCCAATTAATGAAGTTACTTTATGTCCAGGTAATTGACCACCCTCACCTGGCTTTGCACCTTGTGCTACTTTGATTTGAAGCTCATCAGCACTTCTAAGATATGCAGGAGTTACACCAAATCTTCCTGATGCTACTTGTTTAATTCGTGAATTTTTAATACTATTAAATCTTTTAGCATCCTCTCCACCCTCACCTGAATTACTCATACCACCTATTGTATTCATAGCTTCTGCTAGACATTCATGAGCCTCTGGTGAGATAGAACCTAAACTCATAGCAGCAGTTACAAATCTTTTAAATACTGCTTCTCTTGGTTCTACTTCATCTAATGAGATTGATTTTCTATCACTTTTAAGTTCAAAGAAATCTCTAATAAACTTTTTATCTCTATTATTAATAATATTTTTAAGATTATCAAAATCCTCTTTTTTGCCACTTTTTGATACCTCATGAATAGAGTGTACAACTGATGGTGCATAATCATGATACTCTCCACCATCAAGATATTTATAGAAACCACCAATATTTAATGGATATATTCTATTTTTAATATTTTTATCATAGGCATTTGCATGATTAATCTCTATTCTCTCTTGAATATCACTATAAGTTAAACCATTAAGTAGAGATATAGCACCTTTAAAACAATCATTTACAATTGATTTATCAAGTCCAATTACATCAAATAGTTTTGAGTTTCTATAGCTTGAAATTGTACAAATCCCCATTTTTGACATTATTTTCATAAGTCCAAAATCTATTGATTTACGAACTTTTTTGAATATAGGAGTCAAGTCTATATTCTCTTCTCTTCGTCTTGCAATCTTTGCAACAGTTTTATATAGCATATATGGATATATAGCAGAAGCACCAAATGCAATTAGTGATGCCGATGAGTGTGAGTCATATACTTCACCTGAAATAGCAATAATACTAGCTAAATGTCTAATACTATTTTCAAGTAGAGCTTGATTAACACGCCCAACTACCATTAAAATTGGCATAACTAAAGTATTAGAATCCAATACTCTATCATCTAAAATAATAGTTCTTATACCATTTTCATTTATATCTTTTACAATATTATCTACAAGTTGATTAAGTGTATCTTCTATACTGCCATTTAGTTTGGTACTATAAGTTTGAAACTTATAAGATGGGTTATACTTAGGACTACTCTCATCACCAAAACTTTTAACTACCTTTAGATTTTCTAATGATAATATAGGTGAAGATGTCTTAAGTCTTTTGGCATGATGAGAATCATCACTTAAAATATTTCTAACCTCTCCAAAACCACTATTTAAACTCATTACAACTTTTTCTCTAATTGGGTCAATTGGAGGGTTTGTAACTTGTGCAAATTTTTGTTTAAAGAAGTCTGAAAAGTTTCTTTGATGAGTTGAAAATGCAGCTAATGGAGTATCATCACCCATTGATGCCGTTGCCTCTTTGCCATCTTTCATCATAGGTTCAATTACTTGGTCAATCACCTCATGAGTAATATTAAAGTATCTCTGTTTTGCTTCTAAATCATCTTGGTCTATATCTCCAACTTTACTAATAGTTGTATCAACATGTTCTTGAAGATAGCTCATATTCTCATTTAACCACGCACTATAAGGCTCTTTGTGTTTAAGATAATCATTAATATCACAATCTTTAAGAACTTTACCATACTTAAGGTCAATCCCTATCATCTCACCAGATTGAAGTCGCCCTCGTTCAATAATATCATCTTCATCTATATCTAATACACCATACTCACTAGCTATTAAAATACGATTATCTTTGGTAATAATATATTTAGCAGGTCTAAGCCCATTTCTATCTAATACACACCCAATATATCTACCATCTGTCATACTTACAGCAGCAGGACCGTCCCATGGTTCAAATGATGAGCTTGTATATTCATAGAATGCTCTTAAATCTGCATCCATATGTGGAGCATTTTGCCAAGGGGCTGGGAACATTGAACGAGCTGATTTAAAGAAATCTACACCATTTACATTTAAAAATTCAAAAAAGTTATCAACACTAGCACTATCACTCATATCTTTTTGAATAATATTTAGTATTCTACTAAGTTCATCATCATTAAATATACCACTCTTCATCTCTTTGCTTTTAGACATTACATTAAATCTATTAGCCGTTACAGAGTTTATCTCTCCATTATGTGCAATTGCTCTAAATGGTTGAGCAAGTTTCCATTGTGGAAGTGTATTTGTTGAAAATCTTTGATGAAATAGACAAAATCCAATCTCAAAATTTTTGTTTGCTAAATCTCTATAAAACTCTTTGATATGCGTAGGCATAACAAGACCCTTATATGATATAACAGTTGTTGAAAATGATGGAATATAGAAATCACTAGCATCTTTTAGTTTATCTTCTATCTCTTTACGAGAAAGATAGACTAAAGCATCAAATCTTCTTGTCCCAAGTAGTGAGTTTGGAGTAACAAAGATTTGAACCATCTTTGGTAAACTCTCCAATGCTTGGACACCCAACGCATTAGTATTTACAGGTACTTCTCTTTTGTAAAATACCTTTAAATCATTATTACTACAAATATCTTCTATAATATTAAGTTGTGAATCATCTTGATAAAATACCATTGCAACTGCATATTGAGTTGGAAGTATAATACCATCTTTTTTTGCCTCTAATTCAAAAAAACCTTTTGGCAATGATAATAATAATCCACTACCATCACCACTTTTACCATCTGCTGCAACAGCACCCCTATGCATCATTCTTGAAAGTGAAGTAATCGCATCTTCTAAGTTTTTGTGTGAAGGTTTGTTATCAATAGATGCCAAAAGTCCAAATCCACAATTATCTTTAAACGAGGTAAAGAGTTCTCTCATAAGCTAACCTTTTATTAATTTTTATGTCTTATTTAAAATTTGGATAGATTATACTTAAAGGTGAATTAAATATAGATAAAAACTTGTTTTTTAGACCTCAATAAACTCTACCCCATCTTTAGACCCAATAAGTAGATAACTTCTAAGTTTAGGGATAGATTTAATCTTATCAAGTTCTAAATACTCTCTAATTTGATTTAATCCTCTCTCTTTTATATCATTATAGTTATCTCTATCTTTTACCCATTTTAGCTCAAATAGATAGTTATTTGGCACTTTATCATCTCTTCCAATAAGCAATATATCAGGATATTTTCTATTAAGTTCTGGTTGTGAGTCTATAAAATAAAACTCTGCAAAGCTAAGAAGTGAAAGTGTAATTACTTGAAAATGGTTCTCTTTAAATCCATAGTGGTCTCTATTTGATAGAGTTTTTATTACTTTATTTAATTGATTATTAAATGGTTCTATATCTCCAAGTAATAATTTAATTAGTATTTTATTTATTTTATCTTCTATTTGATAATTATTTCTTCTTGCTACTTCTATAGCAAAGAAGTTGAAATATAATATTTTTATTACATAATTTGGTATCTCAAAATTATATAGTCCTACTGTTATCTCATCTTTGATTGTAATAAACCCCATTGAGTATATTAGAGTTATAAAGTCATCTTCACTAAAATTTTGATTTAAATCATATCTATCTTTTATAGTACCTGTGATTGAGTTTTTTTCTATTAGTTCTTTTAGTATCTCAAAGTTTCTATCACTATCTCCTAGATTAAATAGTCTCATTATAGCCTTATAATCACTTGCTACATTACTATCTAACATTTTTGAGGGCATCTCACATCTTTTATAATCAAACTTTGATATAAAATAATTTACTAATGTAGCATTATATACTCTATTATCTGCTTTGATATTAAATATATATCCATTATACCATCTCTTAATCTTTTTTAATATATCATCTCTATTTATACCAACACACTCTTTAAAGATAGATTGTGATAGTGAATAATCTACCTCTTTTTGGCTAAATCCTGCCATTGTATTAAACTCTTCACTATTTGATATATTTGAAACTATATTAAATCCACTACTTAGACTATCTAGTGTAATTGGGGTTACTCCTGTGATAAACATCTTTTGGAGAGTACCTGTAAATGTGGCTGTTTTTAATACTTCATAGAAACTTCTTACAAATCCACCTTTGCCTATAATAGATAAAAAATCTTTCATACTATATGCTAGTATGGCATTGGCGAATTGGTCGTATTCATCTATTAGTAGGTAGATTTTATCATCTTTTGTTATATTAAAAAACTCACCAATAATATCAGCAGGGTCTTTTATCTTTTCTATCTCTTTTATCTTTTCTTCTGGATAATTATACTTTTTTAGATATGAAGTTACTTGTAGTTTAACTTTAAAACTAAATCTATCATATACAAAGTCTAATCCTTTCTCTACCTCTATCCCACTAAATTCAAAAAATAAAATTCTATAACTATTTTTAAGAGGGGTTGGATTTTTACCTATATGCGTATCATTAAATAGTAGATTAAAATCTTTTTGGCTATTTTGGTCATAATAGTATTGTAGAGTTGAGAGAAATAGTGATTTACCAAATCTTCGGGGGCGAAGGAATATTATAAATCTCTCATTTAATCTCTCTAACTTCTCTATATATTTGGTTTTATCAATATATAAATAGTTACTCTCTTTTACCATTTTATAATTACTAATACCATATACTATTTTTTTCATATCTTAGCCTTTAAGTTGATTAATCTAATTATAGCAAAAATATTAAATAATTTTTCATCTTTAATTACCAATCTACCCATATATAAATCTTTATCTTAATAAAATATTAATTTAAGAAAATAGGGAGGGATAAATCTAGTATAATATTGTAATTTATCTAAAAGAAAATTTTATGAAACTTATTAGATTACTACTAATATTACTTATCCCTCACCTGCTATTCTCTGCGATAGAGACAAACCCTAATAGTTGTAATAATACCTATAGCATTAACCAATTAGATAATACTTCTGATAGTACAACTTATAGTAATAACTATCTCATGTTACGCCAACTATTAACATAATTACCATTAATTTTATCTTCATAACTCAATGCCACTTTTCTATTCTTTTTAAGTGGACAAACAAACTTTTTCTTTAAAATATCATTTATAAAAACTAAATTCTCAACACTCGCAAACCACTTGTCAAACAAGATATAGCGATATTTAAGCTTATTATGGAAATTTAATATCTCTAGTTTATCTCTCATTATCTCGTTCTTCGTAAATTTACTTTTTTTTACATATCTCTTCTTTTTTGCGTAACATCAGATTCTAAAATCAAATATCTGTTTCAATAAGAAACAAAAGTAAATTTAAATAAACTTTAATTTATTTTTATAAAAACTTTTAAATATAATTTTGCTAGTCTAATGATAGAGTAAGATTGATGTGCTAAATGTTATGTAATTTATAATGTTATGGTTGTTAAGTGGATATTTTGTTAAGGAGTTATTTATGAAAGATAGGTTTAGAGGAGTCAAGAGCTTTTTGTTTTTGATGTTATTACCATTATTAGTAATGGGTGGAGAGTGTAGTACTTATGGTGATATAGGTAGTAATCAATATAAAGAAGAGATACTTGATGCTAGTAGTAAGGGTTGGATAAGTTGTAAAGATAAATTTTATCCATCAATAAATACAACTAGGATAGAGGCTCTTAAAATGTCTCTACTTGCAGGAGGGCATAATCCATCTGATACTACAGAACAATGTTTTGATGATGTAGCTACTGATAGTTGGCAAAATAAATATGCTTGTTATGGTAAAAATAAAGGTTTTTTAGTAAATCGTAGTGATTTTAAACCTAATGATTATATTAATTTTGCAGAGGCTTCTAAGTTAATATTACTATCTATGACAAATGAGAATTATGGGGAGAGTGACCCATGGTATCAAAAATATCTTGATAAAATGTCTTTATATAAAATTAATGATGGTGCAAGTGATTTATTACACAGAGATTATTACATCCATATATTAACAGAAATTAAAGAAGACCCAAATAGAGAGCCAATAGTTGAAGAACCTAAACTAAAATCTGTTACTCTATCAAAAGATAATATTGTTGAGGGTGATAGTGTAACAGTAAATATTAGCCTTACAAAATCGCTACCAAGTGGTTATGATGTATATGGTTATATTCCAAACTACTCTACTCAAACTTTTAGTTGTGGTACAAAATGTTCTAAAACATTTAGATTTGATGATGTGGGTGATAATCAAAAAATCACAATTACACTTAAAAAGAATGGTTCTACAATAGATAGTAAAAATGTATATTTAAATGTAAAAGAAGCATCTGTAGTTATTCCAGACCCAACAGTCTCTTCTGTAACACCAAATGAAGCTAACTTATATGAAAAAACAACATTTACCGTAAATGGTACAAATTTAACTTCTACTCTTAATATGACAATCCCATATTGTGAAAATATGAAACAAGAGAGTCTATCAAGCACACAAGTAAAGTTTTCTTGTACTCCAAGCAAGAATGGTTTACAAGATGGACTTATAAGAACTAAAATTAATGGTACAGTTTTAAAATTATTTGATGTAAATATGGTGCTTGATACATCTAATTATATAGATATAATTGATTATACAGATGTATATCCAAAAAGTGTAATTAAAGATAATAATCTCACACTTATTGTACATCTTAAAGAACCTCTTCCAAATGGATATAAAGTAAGGTATCAATTTGATTATAACCAAGATGGAGTATTTGATGATAAGGATAATGTTAAGCAAGGTATTAAATATTTAACACAACAAAAAAATACACTATTTTATACAATGACTAAAGAGATGAAAGCAGTAGGGTATAATAGAAGAGTTAAATTTGCAATTGTTGATAATAATGGTAATTTAATAAGTGAATGGGTAGAGGACAGTTATAGTGTTGAGGAAGCTAAAGAAATATTAGAATCTGAATGTACACAAGATGAAATTAATAAATTTGCTTCATATAAATATAATGGATATTTCTTACCTGCTAAATATGAAACTAAAATTAAAGTAACACAGGGTAACAATGGAACACTTAGTCATCATGGTTATAATAATTCAGCTTATGCCATAGATTTTATAGGTGTTAGTAATCCAAATTTTACAGTTGTTGCAACGAAAGATGGTATTGTAGAAAGTATAATGAATAGTACTTATGGGAAAAAGTTTTGTGAGAATAATCCAGATCTAAAAGGTGTATGGAAAACAAATAATAATATCTTAATACTAAAACATAGTGATGGTTCAACATCTAAATATATGCATTTAGATAAGTTTCTTGTTAAAAAAGGACAAGAAGTCAAAAGAGGTGAATCTATAGGAATAGCAGGGAATACAGGATGTTCAACTGCTACACATTTACATTTTGAAATTAGAGATAGTTCTAATAAATCACAATTTATAGAACTAGAAGATAGTAATGGTGAACCTAGATATTTAACAATATATACATCTAAAAATTGTAAAACTATTTTAAGAGAAGAAGCAGATATAGAAAAACAAAAATACCAATTTGAAAATTTCTTAATTAGTGATAAAATAGTTTATGAGGGTGTATCAAAGAATTTTGGAGCAGAGTTTGATATTAGAAATATAACAGAAAACAAAATATATTACCAAAATCTTGATATTAGCATACATTATAAAAATGGAGAATATTTTAAAAACTGTTGGGCAGAAGATAAGTTTGGAGTTCTTGAAGTTGATAATATATTTTCTACAAATCTTCAAGAGTGTACATTAGATAAATTAGGTGATTATCGTGTAGTTGCTAAAGTACTACCATTAAACACAGATAATTGGATAGACTCTACTAAACAGTGGGAAATAGAAGTAAAAGAAAATAATCGTATTGATTTAGGTATTAATATAATTAGTCATACTGTTACTACCCCAAATAATGATTTTGTATCAGGTAGTGAATTTACTTTTGAAGTGATTACAGATAAATTATTACCAATGGATTATAAAATGTATTTAATTTTAGAGGGTGCAGGTAATTATTCATATCTCAAGCCTACTTTAATGAATATGGATAATAAAATAGAGGGTAAATATCGTTATTGGTTTACTCGTACTATTGATAAAGTGGGTGATAATAGAAAATATAAAATTAAAGCATTAAAAGATGATGGTACATTAGAAAATGTTTTAGTAGATAATACTTATAGTGTTAAATCCTTTGTAGATAAAGTTTACCCAGTAGAAACTAAGTATATTGGAGAAGAATTTAACTTTTCAATTAAGTTTAAAAAAGAGATACATTCAGATTATAATGTATCTATACAGTTTTATGATGGTGATAAAGTTGTACTTAATAAACAGATGCTTACTGATGATTATATAACATATAAATTAGATAAAGTTATTAGAAAATTTGGAGATAATAGAAAATATACTATTACAATTAAAAAGATTCAAACTGATAAACATCAAGCACCTGTTGAGGTAATTGAAGGTGTTTATAAGGCTAAAGATATAGAAGTAGAAGAGGTTGGCGATTTTAGTGTAAAATATGATGCTAAGACAATTAATAATTTTGCATTTAAAATTACACCACCTAATGCAAACTATGATATTTCTATACTTGATTTAAATACTTGGGAATCATTTGGGACAGAAAGAAAAGATGGATTGTATGTTTATAATGTTGAAAATACATGTGATGTATCATCTAATTTAGTTTTACAGGTTAAAGTTGGAGATAATATATTAAAAGAACAGACATTTAATATAGCAAACACAGATGCTTTTCAATTTGGAGATTTAAGTGGAAAGTTTACTGAATTTGTAAAACCTATTAGTAAGTTTCAAGTATATTTAGGTGATAATGTAAATGAATTAAATTCTTTTAAACTGTGTGGTGGTGATGGTTGTCAAGATTTAGTTTTTAACTCTATAAATAATAAATTTGAAGTAGATAGTAGTTGGTTTTTAAATACTTTAGGTCTTCATTATTGGTATATAGAACGACAGAGTAAAACAGAGTGTAAAAATAGAGTATTAAAAAGTGATAGATATAGTAGTAGTTATATTTTAGACAGAGATGCTTATCAAGTTTACAATAAAGATGATAAGTTTCAAGCTCTTAATTTAGCAAACAATACTTATCTTAATGTATCTCTTTATAATATAGGTGATGTAAATTGGACTATTGCTACTCCACATACTTTATATTGTAATACTACAGAAGATAAATATACAGATAATTTATCAGCTATAGTAGGAGATATATCAAAGACTTATCTTAATATAGATATTCCAAGAGGCATAGGACCATTACAAGGTATATCAACAACTATTAATAATAATTTTAAATTAAATTGTCAAGTTAAAAATAAATCTTTAAAAGTTATTAAAAGTGATAAAGATAAAGAAAGTTTTAATTTAGATATTGAGGTTGTAAAATATACAAAAATGCTTGAAGATATTGGATTACCTAAGGGAGAGATAGATAAATATATTTCTAGTTTAGAAGATAAAAATATCAAAAATGATTTATTAAAGCTTTTGGGAAATAATAGTCAAGATATTACAGATTTATATAACCTAGATGAAACAAGTAATGATATGAAAGGTAGGATTGGAACTCTTAAAGCTAGAGACTTTGATATTATTGTAGAGTATAGTGAAGATAGTAATTATCCTGCTAAAGTTTATGGAAATTTTAAATTAAAATTAAATACTGATGACTTTAAAGGATATGAAAGTATTATTGAGCAAATTACAGAAGATTTAGAACGAAGTTATCAAACAGCAGTTTATGAGGTAGATAATTATAGACAAAAAGAGTTGTTGAAAATTTTTATGCGATTAATTATTATGGATAGTAAAGAAGAATATAGATTAGTACTTGAAGAATCCTATAATAGATTAAGAATAAATGCTAATAACCAAATACAAAATTCTATGAAAGAAGGAATCCATGATGCCTTGATTGGAGAATTTGATAATATTGTGGAAAATGTATCATTAGAAGGTGCTGTAGTAGATTTAGCTTATACTCTTTTACTTGAAGATATTGTTAATTTATATCAATCCTCCAATCCCAGATTTTTACAAGAGCTACATGCACAAGTCCAAAGTATAGATGGAAATATTACCATATTAAAAGAACTATTACCATCTAACGATGTATTTCGAAGCATCTTAACAAATCCAGACTTTGAAATAAGTACAAATTATTTTGAAGATTTATTTTATAATCAAAACTTTACAGAAGATATGTATGATTCTATTTTAAAAATAAAATTTGAAGAGTTTAAAGATGCTAATACATCTTATATGCTTTCATTTAGTGGAACAAAAGCATTTTTAAGCGTTTCAGCAACAGCTATTCTTAGAAATAAATTAAAACAAAAGGTTACTGATTTAGGTACAAATGGCATATTTAAGTTAGCAAAAATAGTATTTAAACCTCTTAAAGTAGCTTCTATGGCTTTAAAAATGAAAAAGATAATGAGAAAAATGTCTAGAAAAAGTAAAAAAGGTACTAACGAAATAATTCAAGATATAGAATTGATGGCTTATCGACTACAAACTTTAAAATCACTTTTAGATATAGAGGGAGTAAAAGATGTTAAAAGTTTAAGGGCAACCTCTTATGTTACAGGCTTGAAGGATATAATAGAAAGTATTATTACAAATGATATTAATTCCATTCCTATACAAAAGATAACAACCTATTCATCATTAACTAACACTATGAACTACTATGATCGTTTTTCAGATAAGTATTCTGTAAGAGACATTGTTCAGCAAGGAAATAGTGGAACACTAAAAAAGAATGCTATTGGTGAAAGTGGAACTAATATAATTGGTCCTAAGCCTAATGAAATAAAATTTCAAGCACATCATTTAATTCCTACGAAAGTGCATAAAGATTTATTAGAAAATACAAATTTTTATATTAATGATATGCATAATACAATTTTTTTACCTGAAACTTTTGCTGAAGATTGTAAAAGTAAAAAAACAAGAAATAATGTAAAGTTTAAATGTACTAAATTAGTTCACAGAGGAAAGCATCCTGCTATATCATTAGCAATTACTAATCTTATTGAAGATGATAATATAAATAAGCTAATTGCTATTAGAGAACTTTCAAGATTATTATTAGTACAATCTGGACCTATCTTTAGATTAAATGATGGTGATAATGCAAAGAAACAAACTGAATCTTTTGAAATTGAACAAAAGAAATCTAAAACAAAAAATAAATTTCCAAGTAATTTAGCAAAATCAATGATTGGTATTTTATTAAAAAAAGGAGGGAGTAAAAAATGATACACAAAATACTATTACCACTAATCATAATATCAACACTATTTATGACAGAGTGTATGGCAGAAGAAAATGCTACTATTAAAATAAATATCAATTTGTTACATATAGCTAGTGCAGATGTACAAGTATCTACTTTGGCTAACTTGGAAGTGATACTTGAAACAACAGTAGATAAAAATGGTAACTTTTTTATTAATCCAACGAATATTAGTAAATTAAGTTCAGATGATTATGTATATATTTATGTAGATAATATTCAAGTAAGTCAGGGGGATACTCCTGCTTATTTAAAAGGGATTATTAGTATTGATAGTCTTTCTAATAATCAAGCATTGAATTTAAATGAGATAACAACTTATGTTGCTGATTTATTTTTTGAAAATAGAGCCAAGATAGCTGATAATTATCAATTATTGAGTGGGATTATTAGAAATTTAGGTGTGTATGATATGAATAAGGATAAGAGAAGAGAAAATATAGATACTTTTCTTTATGACAGTATCACAACTTCATCTAATCTTGAAACAATTTTAAAATTAACTTATTTTTATTATCTTGAATTAAATGATATGACAAAGGTAAATGAGTATATTCAAAAGAAATCAAAAGAGTTGAGTCTATTTTCTTATATAGAGAAAGTAAAAGGTAATAATATAGATATTAATTTTGAAAATCTTGATGGTAAATATATTTCTGCTAGATATGTATCTACTAATCAAGCAAAAAATAATGAGTCTAATATTACTACAGAAATAGTATCACTTAAAAATGGTGATGCATTGAGATATAGACTTTGTTTATTAGAAGAATGTTCAAAAGAATATACTTTATATAATGATAATGGTGTAATCAAACCATATATAGAGGATGTAAGCGATCCTGAAATAGTTAAATTTGGTGAGAAATTGGCAGAATATAAGAAAGTGCAACATTTAACACCTACAAGAAAAAAACAAAAATTATTAGATATAGCTAGTATATTATTAGATATATCTAAGTCTGATAATTTTAAAAGATATGAATTATATTTAATCTCAGAGGATAATAAGCTTTTAGATGAGGATACAAGTACTGTAATTTCTAATTATTCACTTAATGATATATCTGTTACAAATGAAAATATTGTATCTAAAATCAAAAATACAATTATAAATTTAGAAACTATAAAAAGTGAAATCAATACGGCAACAGATTATGACTCTTTAAAAAGTAGATTAGATGGTGCAATGAGTAAGATTGATGCTATTAAACAAGCGATTGATAATAATATCGTATCAAATGATGAAAAGTTAGTTTTAAAAGCAGAGGCTGATAAGATTAAAGATGCAATTGAAAGTATTAAAATTTTGATTGATGGGTATAAACAAGATGATAATCACTCACCTGAGGCGATAGCAGATATTAACTCTAAGATTGATGGTGTGATTGGTATGATGGTAACAAGAAGTATAGATGATACTCATCAATCAAATGTTATTTCTATATCTCGTGGTTGGAATTTGGTTTCAGGTAATGTAAATATTCTGACTCTTCCACAAGAGGTTCACTCTATTTGGAATGTTGGTGAGGCTAATTGGTATGGTTTTTCTCCTCATAAGAGTATTAGAGGTGAGATTAGAGATAAATATAGATTGATGGATATGCATATTAGAGCATATAAAGGTACTCAGATTTTGGCTACCGCTGATACAGAGATTGAGCTTATTGATGATTATCAATTTAATGCTATTCAATCTTATGGTAAGGGTCTAACTATACATGGGGCTAATAATAAGGGCTTTAGTGTGAGTGATATTCAGTGTAATGAACCATATACACTATATGGTGTATTTAAGTTAAATGGTGAAGAGATTGAAGTATATTCACCAAATATAGAGGTAAATAATTATACAAATTTTGATTATATCTATAAAAATGATGGATATTATACATATTGTATTAATAAATAAGGAGTAGTAGATGAAAAAAGTATTAAAAACAGTAGCTACCGTTGCTACTCTATCATTGATTGTAAGTTGTGGAAATAATAGTAGTGTAGGTGATAATCCTGTAAGTAAGACTACACCTACAATAATTGAAAATATTGGAGTATTGCCTGATAGCCAACCTATTAATCAAGCTATTAAGGTAGAAAAGATAGAAGAGGCACAAGTAAAAGAGGAGTTATCGCAAGATGCTCCAACTATTTATAATCAAAAGATAGTAGATAATGAAGCTTCTAAAGTAGATGTGCCACAAGATAATATTATAGAAAAAGCAAAAGTAGAAGATACGACTATTATAAAACCTGTAGCTACTACTAAAGTTTATAGAGTAAAGGGTAGTGTTACAGATGGGCCAGTTTATTGGGCTAATATCAAGATACAAGACCCTGATAGCAAAGAGATATTAGCTACAACTAAGAGTGATGATAATGGTGATTATAGTGTAGATGTAGAGGGATTACCAGATATTTATCGTGTGGTAGTTAGTGATGGAAAGGATAGTGGTGTAGATGCTTTGCGAGATGATAATGATGAGGCAGTTCCATTTACTATGAGTGCTTTGGTCAAAAGAAATAGTGATGGGGTGATTGTAGAAGATGGTACGATGCCAGTAGAGAGTGCTAATGTATCTCCTGCTACGACTCTTGTAGATACTATTGTAGAAGATGGGCAGATGCCTTTGGAAGAGGCTCAAACACTTGTGGCTAATAGCTTTGAGGTCAAAGAGGATAAGGCTCTTAGTCAAATTGATAATAAAAAACATCTATTATCAAATAAACTTTCAAATTTAATTGCATTTTTGGCTAAACTTACACCAGTAGAAGATAAAAATATTGCTATTAAATCTATGGCAAGATTAGTGATGAAAAATGAGATGCATATTAGAGTAAGTGATAAATTTAGACTTGATTTAAGTGAATTTAACTTAAGTAAAATCTCTAATGAAGCAAATATTATTATGCCAAATAGTATATCTCCTGAAGATATTGCAAAATTTGATATTTCTCAAAATGCTATTAAACCGATGTTATCTAATATATTAGATGATTTAGATGTAGCATCAGATATTAGAAATAGAAATAGATTTACCCTATTATCCAAACAGATGGCACTATTTGAACTTGTCAAAGAGATTAAATCACTTAGTTATAGTGAACTTGATGTTGATATGTTAAGCTCTTTTGCTGATGCTACTCAAACTACTCTTGAGGGATTATTAAGTGGAATTGATGATGTAAATAAGCTAGATAGTGATAATATAGATTTTGTAAGTGGATTAATACGAGAGAATTTAGGAGAAGATATAGCTCTTCTAAAACCCAAAATTATCAAAGCTACCACTCAATATAGAGTGGTTATTAAAAAAACTACCAAAGTTAGAGTGAGAAAAATGGTAAAACATATATATCGTAACTCTAGTTTAGAAGCTTTTGAAGATATTTTTAAATCTCTACAAGATGAGAGTATAATTGAAGAGTTATCAAATCTTAGTGATGATATTAATGCTCAAACTACAAATGAGAGTGATGATATTAAAAATGAGCTTGATAATGAACTGATTGATTTATCTGCCAAAGAGATTGTCCATGAGATAGAAAAAAGCAAAACTATTAAAATAGAGAAGATTAAATCTATCAAAAAAGAGAGTATTAATAACAGGCTTCTAGTAGATACTATCAAATCAAAAGTTAAGATACGAGTAAAGATTAAAATAAAATCAAAAACTAAACGATTAACAAGAGATGATAATATCAAAATTGTTACAACCAAAACAGTAATAAAGAGTATCAAAGTAACTACAACATATAAAGTATTTACCAAAACTACACAAGAAAATAGTGATAAGCTATATAATGAATCTATCAAAAACTTACAAGATAATATCAATGAGCTACAAAATCGCATAACAGCCCTACAATATTTGATATTTAATCTTAATAATCTATTTAATGTAGATGAGTTTAAGACAACAACAAAAGATACACTTAAAGTGATTAAAACTATCAAAGAGAGTGGTTCTATCAATGTAACTAACAGTCTATATTCTATCAAAACAAAGATAAAAAAAGAGTATAGTAAAAAAGTAGAAATTACAACAGTAATAAAAGAGGTTCAAGATAATATAGAAGATTATAAAAAGCCAAAAGATGTACATAAGGCGAAAACTATAAATCTAATTAGACCAAGTTTACCTAGTATGCCTGATGAGTTTAAGAAGGATATGAAAGTTAGATTTTAGGTATATTTTATAAAGAGTTTTGATAAATTAAATATTTACCAAAACTCCAAAGGATTAGGATATTTAAACTTATAATCTAATCTATCAATAATCTTTTGTGATGATACAACTCTACTAATATTTCCATCAAAAGTACCTATTTTAAATCCAAATTTCTGGCTATTTACTTTATGTACTGATGATCGAAGGGGGTGTAATGGGGCTACAAGATTAAATATACCACTCTTAATATTTTTTTGGATAGAGAGTTCTATAATATTAATTACATCATCACGGTGGATATAATTTACCTCTCCATCTTTGAATTTATTGTTGTTTTTCCATCTTCCTGCTACTCTATCATATCCCATTAATCCACCAAGTCTTAATATCAAAGTATTATCAAATATCTCTTCTGCCTCTTTTTGAATAGATTTTTTTGTGATAGTTGTATTCTCATCTACTTCTCCAATAAATTCACGGTAGATAGATATTGAACTACATAATATAATATTTTTAGATGATAGTTTTTTGATTTTTTTTACTGTTTGAAGATAGTTGTTTTTGGTATTTATAGATATTATTATTATATCATTTTGCCAAAAAGTGGAATTATCATTTGTCGATACTCTATCAAAACACTCTAGAGTATGATTTTGTGATAATCTTTTATAGAGTGCTTTACCTAGCCAACCACAACCGATAATTCCTATTTTACTCATTTTTTATTATCTATTTTCTCATTTTTTAGATAGCTTTTTTTGATAACTAAAATCTCATATATAGATATTTCATCTCCTGCTTCTGCTATAAGCTTATCTGTATCTGCATATTTTCCTTGCATCTTTTTGACATCTTCATAACCTTTTGGTTTGATTTCACTCATAGCTATACTGATAGAACCTGCCCACATTAATGCAATTACTAACCATACAATCTTTTTTGCCCCTGCATAAGTACCTATAAAGTGAAAGATAACACTTAAAACAACACCAACTATTAATAATATATTTAAACTCATTTATAACTCCTAACTTAATAAATCATTTACACTTTTTTGTGGATTTTTACCACAATCTAACATCAGATATATCTCTCTTGCAATTGGTAGATATATATTTTGTTCTTTGGATATTTTATCCAATGCCCTAGCAGTGCCTACACCCTCTGCCACCTCGCCTAACTCTTCTAAAATTTCATCAAGGGTTTTATTTTGTGCAATTCCTAATCCTACTCTATAATTTCGTGAGAGTTTAGAACTAGCTGTGAGAAATAGGTCTCCTGCTCCACCTAGAGATAAAAATGTTTCAGCTTTTGCTCCAAAATGCTCTCCAAAACGGCTCATCTCTACAAGTCCTCTTGAAATTATCGCAGCCCTTGCATTATTACCTAGATTTAATCCATCACAAACACCACCTGCAATAGCTATTACATTTTTATATGCACCTGCTACCTCTGCACCAATTACATCACTACTGATATAACCTTTTATAAACTTTGGGAGAGAATTAGAATAGCTTTGTGCCAACTCTTGATTAGTGGAACTTATAATAAGTGCCGTAGGAAGAGATAATTTTACTTCACTAGCAAATGATGGGCCAGATATAAAGGCTAATCTATCATTTGGTATAAAATTAGAATATATCTCATTTAAAAATGCTCCACTACTTGTCTCAATCCCTTTTGATGCCACTAATATATTTTGATTGAGGTCTATAAAGTTATTTTCTAGCCACTCTCTAATAAATTGAGCAGGAATAGCTATTATTAAAAATTCTCTCTTTAGTGCCTCTTCTAAGGATACAAAATTTTTTATATCTCTATATTTTCTTGATGTAATTACTACACTATTTTGCTTATTTGATGAGTAGGCATGATATAGTGCCTCTCCCCATTTACCTGCTCCAATAATTGAGATATTCATTACTATTCATCTTTTTGTTGATTTTTGGTAGTTAGGTATATATATAATCCTAATGATATAATAAGTAGAGCTACACCACCTATTAAATATATGGCATGAAGAATTTTATTAGGATCTGTCATAGCAAACTTAAATACTAGCATTAAGGCTTCTATAGAGAGTGCAATAATAATACTTCCCAAAAATCTTACCATAGTTTTATGTATGGTGTAGCTCTTATCACTATGGGTTTTTCCAATGACCTCTTCTTCAAATAGGGTCTTGACCAAATCAAAAATAGCTAGTGAAAGAGTGAGTAAAATAGTAGCAGAAAATATATCTTTTGATTCTATTGTTGTTATATCTAACCCATTTACAAAAAATGCTTGGATTGCTTTAAAAAATAGTAATAATGCTACAATACCGAGTGCCACAGAGAATAGTGAATATGTAATTTTGGATATATTAGTTGCTATATTAGTAATAGATTTGGGTTCTCCTATTCTAACAACAGCATCTAATGACATATCTAAACAAGCTACAAATTTAATCTCTCCATTTTCATCAAAAATTGGTTGTGATACTGTAACAGTAAGATTATTTGTAATTAGTGATGGATAAGGGTCTGTAATAGTACATCTTCGCTCTTTCATAGCACGATAGTAATATGCTCTTTGAGTTCTAAATGAACCTTGCCCATCTTCTAATACATTACCATCATTGAGATAAGTTGGTGATACCTGTACACCTTTTTCATCTAATAGATATACACCCTCACTATCTTTTAAATCTCCTTGGATTTTACGCATTCTATTCATTACTGTTTCAATAGAAACAGATGGGAGTTTATTTGGTAAATTTTTGGAAAATAGATAACAAAAATATGCTCTCGCCTTGGTTCTTGTATCAGAGAACCTTATTATATCTCTTGTCTCAATCATGAGGAATCTTTAATACTTGTCCAATTTTAAGAGAACTAGGTTTTGTTATTCCATTTGCTTTTAAAATTATTTTATATTTTCTTGAATCACCATAAACTTTTTTTGCAATTTTATAAATTGTATCACCTCGTTTTACTTTAATAGTAGTGGTTTTTTTCTTCTTTTTCTTTTTAATATTCTTTTTCTCTTTTTTTGTTAATTCATCTCTTATTTTTTTGGTATCTACTACTTTTAATTCAACTTTTCGGATATTTTGTTCTATTTTTGCACCATCTACACTTTTGCCCATAGATGTAAAGAATAATGGAGTAGCACCTCTATTAAATGTAGGTTCTTGAGTGATATTAATATCTTTAGGTTCTCTATTATCTATCTCTTTTTTGACTACTTTTTTTGGTTCTACTTTGATAGGTTTTATAGCAACAGGTTCTTCTACCTTTTTAGATATATTTTTATCAATAATAGTAGCAGTAGGGATAGGTTGTATTACTTTTGGTTCTATTTTTTTAGCTTCTACTAGTTTACTCTTGGTTGGTTTGATAACTTTTGTATCATTATGAGTAAATTTATATGCAATATAACCACTAAATGCAGAAAATAGCAATACTAAGACCACAACAATAATATTTTTTTTACGATTCTTATCATCATTTTCATAATAATGACCTCTTTCGGGAGAGTATAAAAGCTCCCCTCTATCTTTATCATACATTAATCAAAATCCTTATGTAAAACTATTTTATTTAAATTTTATGGATATTATAGTATAAAAATATAAATAATTAACTGTTTCTATACTCTTTTAATGTTTTTCCTACACTAAATGCCAACTCTAACGCCTGATTTGCATTTAATCTTGGATCGCATTGTGTATGGTATCTACTACTTAAATCATTTTCTGTAATAGAACAACTTTGGCTTCCTGTACACTCTGTTACATCTTCACCCGTCATTTCAAGATGAATTCCACCTGCAACTGTACCCTCTCTTTGATGAATTTCAAAGAATAGTTCTACCTCTTTTAAAATATTTTTAAAATCTCTTGTTTTATATCCATTTGATGCTTTTTCAACATTTCCATGCATAGGGTCACAACTCCAAACTACATTTTTACCCTCTGCTTTTACTCTTTTTAAAAGTGATGGGAAAAATTCTTCTATTTTAGTAGCACCCATTCTTACAATTAGATTTAATCTTCCCTCTTCATTATCAGGATTTAAAACATCAATTAGTTGTATTAATTCATCTTCATTCATTGTTGGTCCAACTTTACAACCAATAGGGTTTTTAATACCTCTAAAGTACTCTATATGAGCCTCATTTAAATCTCTTGTTCTATCTCCAATCCATAGCATATGAGCAGAACAATCATACCATTCACCTGTAATACTATCTTTTCTTGTAAATGCCTCTTCATAGTTTAATAATAGAGCTTCATGAGAAGTATATAGAGTAGTATGTTCTAATTGTGGTGCTGTAGAGCTATCTACCCCACAAGCTTTCATAAATTTCATAGCTTTATCAATCTCATCACTAAGTAGTTCATATTTGATACCTAATGGGTTATCTTTGATAAAATCTAAATTCCAACGATGCACCTCATTAAGGTCTGCAAGACCACCTCTTGCAAATGCTCTTAATAGGTTTAGGGTAGCTGATGATTGGTTATATGCTTGAATCAATTTATTAGGGTCTGGTACTCTTGAATTCTCATTAAACTCAATAGCATTTACAATATCTCCTCTATAACTAGGAAGCTCCACTCCATCTTTTGATTCAAAATCACTACTTCTAGGCTTGGCAAATTGTCCTGCTATTCGCCCTACTTTTATCACTGGTTTTGAACTAGAGAATGTAAGGACTACTGACATTTGTAGTATTAGTCTAAATATATTTTTGATATTAGTAGCATCAAAAGCATTGAAACTCTCTGCACAATCCCCACCTTGAAGTAAAAATGCCTCACCTCTACCAACTTTAGCTAAATCCTCTTTGAGATTTCTAGCCTCTCCTGCAAAAATAAGTGGTGGATAACTTGCCAACTTCTCCTCTACAGATTTTAATAGTTTTTCATCTTGATATTTTGGTTGTTGTTTTATTGGAAATTCTCGCCAACTTTTTGGTGTCCAACTCATAACTATAATCCTTGTTTAATTTAAAGTTGGAAATTATATCTAATATAACCTAAATATGAAAACTTTTTGGCTACAAGTTAATAACATAACAATAATAAATGATAAAATTAGTAGCACCTTTTTTACTTTAAGTATAATTTATATTTACTTAGATATAATTGCAATAATTATTCACTATTTTTAGTGATATTATCATAAAATAAAGGTTAAACTCATGGCAAGAAGATGTGATGTTACAGGTAAAGGTCCATTAACAGGGAATAATGTTTCTCATGCTAATAATAAGACAAAAAGAAGACAACTTCCAAATCTTAGAAGTGTAAAAGTAACACTAGAAGATGGAACAACAAAAAGAATTAAAGTAGCTGCTTCAACTCTTAGAACAATGAAAAAGAAGTCTGCACAGTAGTTCCTTTGAAAATTCAAAGGAATCAGCATTCTGAGTATGAATAAAACTCACAAGATAAAAAAATTTCTTGATTGGCAAATTAGTTCAACACCCCATATAGATTTGAGTGATGAGTATTATGCTCATCTACAACCATTTAGATACCCTTTTATATTAACTGTTTTAGTTATGTTAATAGGGACGTTGGGGTATATTTTTATAGAAGATTACCCTTTGATGGATGCTATTTATCAAACAGGAATTACATTTACTACAGTTGGCTTTGGCGAACAAAGACCCCTTTCTGATTTGGGTCGTATATTTACTATTACTCTTATTATATTTGGATTTATCGCTTTTTCTATGTCTGTGGGTATTGTTGCCGAAGTTTTTCTTAAGGGGAAATTACAAAAAGTTTTAAGGGAGAGAAGAATGCTTTTTGATATAGCACGATTAAAACAGCACTTTGTAGTATGTTATCATAATGACTTTACAAAACAAGTTACAAAAGAGTTGAGGGCTAACCATATACCTTTTGTTGTAGTTGACCCACGCGAAGATATGGAAGAGATTGCCAAAAAATATCACT
Source organism: Campylobacteraceae bacterium (assembly GCA_027065045.1). GTDB lineage: Bacteria > Campylobacterota > Campylobacteria > Campylobacterales > Sulfurovaceae > FS08-3. The sequence continues at coordinate 32,517 of JAMOOX010000119.1, forward strand.
ATCCATACTATATTTCAGCAGAACCACATACACAAGAGGCGATACTTAAATCATACCTATCTAGTGCAAAAGGTGTAATTGTATTGGCTCAAAATGTAGCTGATAATATAGCTATTGTAGCATCTGTAAGACTATATGAAGATGAGATAAAACGAAAAAGAAAATATCTAATAATATCAAGTGCTAATGGTACAGAAGATGAAGAGAAGCTAATTAAACTAGGGGCTGATAAGGTAGTAACAGCTACAAAACTTATGGCACAAAGAGTAAATGCTATGGCAGCACGACCTGATATGGAAAATCTATTACAAGATTTTTTATATAAAAAAGATACACCTCTTGATATGGAAGAGATCAAAGTACCCAGAAGAAGTTGGCTAACTCTTCTAAAAGTCAAAGATGCCAACTTTAAAAATATATCAGATGTTAAAATTATAGGACTTAGATATAAAGATAGTAAATTTATGCCTATGCCATCAGATAATATTACAATTCTACCTGAATCAAAACTGCTATTTGTAGGTACAGGGGACGCTATTGCTAAAATAAGAAAAATTATAAGAAAAAAAGAGAAACCAGAGGAGTTAAAGTATGTTTAAACTATTTCCAATAGAGGGTAATATTAGTAGTCCAAAAGGATTTTTTTGTGATGGTGTAAATGTGGGAATGAGAGATGGTTATGATGGTGATGTATCTTTTATTCGCTCATCTTCTCTTTGTGATGTATCTTCTATATTTACAACAAATAGATTTCAAGCCTCTCCAATTGTTCATTATAATAGATATGAGGATAATTTTAAAACCAACTTTTTATTAATTAATGCCAAAAATGCAAATGCTATGACGGGTGCTAAAGGAGTAGAAGATATTGATACAATATTTGCTAATCTTAATCAAATAGAGGTTACAAATCCTATTATGAGTTCAACTGGCGTAATTGGTTATCGATTAAATATTGATAAAATATCATCTGCCTTTGATAAGTTTGATTTTAATGCTAAAAATCATAATAAAATTTCAAGAGCGATTATGACAACAGATAGTTTTGCTAAAGAGATAGCTTATGATGTAGTTCTTGAAGATGGAGAAAGCTTTAAAATAGGTGCTATTTGTAAGGGTGCTGGTATGATAAATCCTGCTATGGCTACAATGCTATGCTTTATCACAACAGATGCCAATATCCCAAAAGATGATATGAATGAACTACTAAGAGAGAGTGTAGATGAATCATTTAATAAAATATCAGTTGATGGAGATACATCTACAAATGATACTGTAATGATATTAGCCAATAGAGAGAGTGGGACATATAACAAAGATGCCTTTAGAGAAGCATTAAATAAAATTACATTTGAACTTGCTATGATGATACTTAGAGATGGAGAGGGTGCTAATAAATTGGTATCATTTGAAGTAAAAGGTGCTAAAAGTATAGAAGATGCCCAAAAAGCTAGTAGATTATTAAGCAACTCACTTTTAGTTAAAACAGCCCTATTTGGAGAAGACCCAAACTGGGGAAGAATAGCATCAACAATAGGGGCAAGTGGTATAGAGTGCAGTGAAGAGAGCCTTGAAATATACTATGATAATCTATTAATATATTCAGATGAGTTTAGAGAATTAGATAAAGAGAGAGAAGATAAAGCATATAAAATTATGAAACAAGATAGTTTCAAAGTAGTATGTGATATTGGCTTAGGAGAGCATAGTTATATTAGCTATGGTTGTGATTTAAGCTATGAATATGTAAAGATTAATGCAGAGTATAGGACATAATTATATTGGTAAAATAAACACTAAATTTCCCGACTTCGCCCCAAAAAGCACTACACCCCCCTGCCTACCGAGTTTTCCTAAAAAATCTAGGCACTACAAATCACAATTTACCCAAGATATAAGGAGTTAAAGAGTGCTTAACCTCCATAATA
>JAMOOX010000120.1 GCA_027065045.1 Campylobacteraceae bacterium
AACTAATCCCACAAGGTGTACTCTTTGCTATAAAGCAAATAGATGAAATGAGCATAATAAAATCAGATATGTTGAAAAAGCTTATTTATAATAGAGAGATAGAGGTTGTCAAGATAGGCAAGAAGAATTTTATCTCTCGTATAGTGCTAATAAACTACCTAGAAGCTAACACCATTTTAGCTAACAATGATTAATTAAATATACAAAAAATAACAAAACTTAAAATAACTAATAATTACAAGATTGAGAATACTATAACATATTAACCCATACTTTGACTTTCTCGAAGAGTAAACAACAAATATAATCAAAACAGTATCAATATGAGATACAGGGCAGTCCATATCTACGCATAGACTTAATTGTCTATGCGTAGGTACTCATATTATCAGCCTATCTTAACTAGAAATCCAATCAAAATAACTTTTTACTACAGCACAATATCTTGAAGCAGGATATTTAACTAATTTACCATAGTTAAAAATAAAGCTAAATAATCAACAAGGAAACAGTATGTCATCAGCATTAACACCACATCAGCAAGAGGCTTTTGAAGCTATAATTAATAGTATTAAACACAATTTATTTTCATTTTACTCAAATGGTAATATAGAAGATCATATTTTATCATTATCAGGTGCAGCAGGAACTGGAAAATCATTTTTAACTACCGAAATAGTAAAGTCACTTACAAGAGAATTATCTGAAATAGACTATTTTCATAATGAGGGGATATGTATTACAGCACCAACCCATAAAGCAGTAAATGTTTTAAGAAATATGTTGAAAAACCAAGGTATAGATGCCGAATGTAGGACTATTCAGTCTTTTTTAAATGTGAGACTTATTTATAATTATAATACAGGTGAAGAGAGATTTGTGGCTATTAGAAATACAAAAAATCCACCAAAAGCATCTTTGCTTATAATAGATGAAAGCTCAATGATTTCTAGTCAATTATTTGAATATATTACTGAAGCCATAAGAGTTGGTAATGTGAACACAGTATTGTTTATAGGTGATCCATATCAACTACAACCAGTAAATAGTAAGAATAACAATATCTTTAGCTTAAAAAAACAATATAGCTTAACACAGATAGTTAGACAAGCAAAGGATAGCAATATAATTAAACTTGCAACAAAACTACGACAGTGCATTGAGATACAAAATTTCATGGATTTAAAAGAGATTATTAAAAATAGTGCAAATAATGATGATATAGAACTTTTTAATGATAGTGAGTTATTTACTCAACATTTTTATAAAGATAAAAACTGGTATCAAGATGATAAAATTTTACTATCATATACAAATAAAATAGTAAATTCGCTAAATAATCGTATAAGAACACGATTTTGGCAAGAACAAGGGGTTTCAAAGCCATTATTTTTACAAAAGAATG
>JAMOOX010000121.1 GCA_027065045.1 Campylobacteraceae bacterium
TATTCTATTTTCTAACTCTTGGCTTGGTAGTGTCAAGTCAAATGGGATAGTTTTTTCATTAGCTACTTTTGCCAAAAAAATATTTATTGCTTCTCCAAAACTTAAACCTAAGTTTTGAAATACCTCTTTTGCTTCATTATAAAAAATATCTTCTACATTTATATTTGTTTGAATCGTCATAATTTTATCCTCTTAATTTATAAATAAATCTTTTGTTAATAGTAAAATAGAAAATAGATATATTAATATAGCCAAAAATAGATTAAAAGCCCAAAAGAATTTATTATTGATAGATAAAAATCCTGCTATAAATCCAATTATAAGCCCTGTAAGATGTGCGCTCATATCAATATTTGGAAATACCAATCCAATAGCAAGATTAAAGAGTAAAATAATACCTACACTTTTAATAATCTCTCTAAATTGATTACCCAACGCCTCTTTATTTGCTACAAAAAATCCAACTAATCCACCAAAGACACCAAATATAGCTCCAGATGCACCTACTATTACGCTAAGAGGGTGAAAGTAGATAGAGATTACTCCACCTGCTATACCAGTTAAAAAATATAATGATATATATTGCAATGGAGAGAAGTATGTCTCAAATGCTCTACCTACTAATACTAATGATAAGGTATTTAATGCAAAGTGAGTTAAACCTCCATGTAAAAACATTGATACTAAGACTCTATACCACTCCCCATCTAATATCACAAATGGTGCAAATATAGCCCCATTCATTGCCAACTCTTTGGTAGTTGTATCTACTAGGTTATTAGTTACAAACGAGATATAAAGATAAAATAGAGATATAATTATAGATAGAGTATATGTAATTTTATATCTATAAAATTGGGCAAATTTATTTGATACTGTTTTCAAAAACTACTCCATCAATTCCATCTTTAGCAAGTTGAGATATATCATCTTCATTCTCAATTATAGCTAATATCTCTGTATCAAATAGATAATTTTGAGCTATTAGTTGTATTTGAGTAGCATTTTTTTGGGAGGTAATAATATAAGAAGCCCCCAACTCATTAGCAAAAATAGCCTCTTTTATAGATGATATATTCAAAGCATAAGAGATATAATTTTTTTGACAATATTTAGCTAACTCTATTGATTTATCTAATGGTTCTAATAGTATAATAGAGTTACTATTACTATTTTGAATATCATTAATAGAGTATATTTGATTAATAGATTTACTCTCTATCCACTGATGCCCAAATATTTTCATTAGTTAGCACACTCTAACGAACAGTAATATTTACCTTTGACTATTATAGCCTCTTTTGCTGTTACAAATGTAGAACACTCTTCACACTCTACAAGAGTATCCCCCTCTAATTTCTTCTCTTCACTACTTTTAAGTGATGGTAATTTACCACCAAGTAACTTGAAAATTCCCAAAAAAACAATTATGACTAGTATTAATTTTAATATCATTTAAAGACTCTTTATATATAGATAATTTCTTCTATTTTTTTGTATTATATCATAATTTATGCTATTACTGAACTTACTAATTTCATCAAATACTCTCTCACCTTTATAAAATAGATATTTACTACTACTATTTGAAAGATGTTTTGTAAGATTAATCAACATTTCAGTATTTGTTACAGCCCTTGATACAATTAAATCAAATTGATAATTCTTCAAATCTTCAACACGACTAGCCTCTACTATAATATTTTCTAATTCAAATGAGACATACTTTAAAAATGAGACTCTCTTTTGTAAAGGTTCACAGAGTACAAATTCACTCTCATCAAATACAATAGCCAAAGCGATTGCAGGAAACCCAGCCCCACTTCCCACATCTAATACCTTATTAGGAGTATCTATAAAGCTCATAGGGTATAGAGAATCTATAATATTTTTATAAATATCTTTCAAACTCTTAGCACCTGTTAAATTATGAATTTTATTCCAACTCATCAAAGTATTTGCAAAATCTTCAAGTCTCTCTATTTTATAAGGAGTTAAAGACAATCCCTCTTTTATTAATAATTTTTCTAACATATATTATAGAAGCTCCATTTATTTAGTTATGTATTTTACTATAAAATAGATGAATATTTAGAGAGAAAAGTTAAATATTTCTCTCTTCTCTTCTAACAAAGAGTATTGTAAAGATAAATATAAACATCATATATAAAATATTATAAGAATCTACACTATCTTGTTGCCCACAACCACAAGTTGCATCTATTGCTCTTAGTTCTACAAATATTGATGCACCTGCTACTCTAGTTCTATTTTTCTTATATACTATATACTCTATGGCTGTTGGGCTTGTTGTTAAATCATTATTTGGTGTAAACATTACCATACCATCTCCTAAAACTTCCCAAACTCCCTCGTTTGGTACTATCATAGTTTTGTTATCATCGCTAAGTATTGCTATACCTTTAAGCCCATTTGGGATTACTAATTCAATTGAATCTCTATCAAGATTTCCATTATCATCGCTTAATATATCCAAATCTACGGCTTTTCCTTGTGTGGTAGTTGTATGATTATCTCTAGCTTTGATAGGATAATATACTTCTACGACGGCAGGATTTGTTTTATCTCCATTAGTATTTTCTACAATATATTCTATTGGTGTAGGGTCTCCTAGAAATCCATCTTGTGGAGTAAATATAATCTTATCACCCTCAATACTCCAAGTACCCTCACCATCTACAATTAATGGTTCTAGTGGTGCAGAAGTTCCTATTATTTGTAGAGTTGATAATACTGGGTCTTCTATTGGGTCATTTGTAAATATATCTACCTCTATGCTATCTACTCCTGCTGTTGCGTTATCATCTTCTTTTATATCATCTTTTACCTCTGGGTATGATAGATAAATAAGTGCTGTACTTGTTACAGGTCGTCCTGTTATCTCATCTACAGTATATCCTACGGGTGTGGTCTCTCCTCTAAAGTTTGAAATTGGTGTAAATGTAATTGTACCATTATCATTTACAATCCACTCACCCTCATTAGGTATATCAATATAACTTACTTTATTGCCACTATTATCAATAAGTCTTAGAGATGTTAAATCAAATCCAATAGCAGTTATATCATTTGCTAATACATCAATTGTTACAACCTCATCTCTTTTACCCTCTGCTATATCATCAACTGCAACGGGGAGGGTTGTATTGTTTTGGGTAGTTGGTGGAGTGGTAGTATCTTTGATAGTAGTGTTGTTTTCATTTGTAGTACTATTATTATCTTCTTTAATACTACTATTACTTTCATTAGAAGTTGTATTATCATCTTCTTCAACGCTACTATTATCTTCATTAGAAGTTGTATTATTAATATCTTCAATTATATCTTCTATCGTAATATTTACAGTAGCATTTGCCTCTGTCCCATTTATATCAACAATAGTATATATAAAGCTATCATTCCCTATAAAATCAAGATTTGGTATATATGTAATACTGTTATTATCTTCTAATATAACAGTACCATTGAATGGATTTGTAATAGAAGATATATTTAATTCATTACTATTTAAATCTATATCATTATCTAATACTTCAATATTAATAGAACTATTTTTAGGAGTAGTTACACTATCATCATTGGCAATTGGCATTGGTAGTATCTCTATTTTTACAGTAGCACTATCTATATTACCATTACTATCTTTAATTTGATATGTGAAGCTATCACTACCTATAAAATCTTTGGCAGGTTTATATACTAATGAACCATTCTCATCTACACTTATCTCACCACCATTTGTAGAATTTGTATCAAAACTTTTGATACTAAAGCTATCTCCATCAGGGTCATTATCATTATCTAATACAATTATAGTTATCTCACTATTAGAGTACATCGTTACATTATCATCATTTGCCTCTACTGTATTGGGAACTACTAGGTCATTATATGTAATACTAATGGTAGCTTGATTTGATGTTAAATTTGTATTATCTTTGACTTCATATTTAATAGGAGTTGGGTTACCACTAAAGTTGGCTTCTGGTGTAAATGTAGCCTCTCCTGTAATATTATCAATACTCCAACTACCCTCTCCAACTACTACTAAGCTATCCTTATCTCCATCACCATCAATATCGGTTGCACCTGCTGTTGTGATATTTACACTACTTTTATTTATATCATTTTGGTTATCGCTATCATTTGATAATATATTTAATTTCACACTACTACCTCTTAATGCACTCTTACCATCATTAGTTGCTATTGGAGTAGAACTAATTACAGTTACGCTAACAGTTGCTGTGGTACAATTAGTAGGATAAGCATTTTCACAAATTGTATATGTCTCATTATAAGTATTAGCAGGTGTATTAGCAGGTATAGTTACCTCTCCTGTCGTTTTATTTATATTCATAATTGTATTATTTGTAACATTAGTAATATTTACATCACTACCTAGAGTAAATGAAGTACCATTTAGTTCATCATTTAGAGTAATATTAGATATTGCTACTCCACCCTCAAAAGAGTTTACAGAGTTATTGCTATCACTATTAGCCACAATTACTTTAGCACTATTTACATCATCATTTATAATTGTAGCTACCGCTTGATTATCTCCAATAATAGCATTTATTGGGTTGGTTAAATTTAAATTAAACTTCTCATTTGCTTCAACTGTTGTATCTCCTTTGATAGCAATTGTTACAATTACCCAAGTTTGACCAGCTAGAATTTTGACTTCATTAGTAGTAGAATCAAAATCAGTAGCATCTGTTGAACCATTATAATCAGTTGTATAGGTTACATTAATATCTTGATTACTAATCTTATCAATAGAGATATTAAAATCAAAGTTTGTAGTAGAACTATTACCCTCATTTGCACTTATATCTGCAATTGAGATGGTTGCTATATCATCATTTAATATTGTAGCAGTTGCATTATTATCACCTGATGATATATTTTGTTTATTATTTAATATTATATAAAACTCTTCATTACTCTCTATATCACTATCACCATTTACTAATATAGTTATAGTTTTATTTTGTTCTCCAGAGGCAAAATATATTGTGCCTTTTTGAGTTAGATTTAAATCACTACTATCTGTATCTTTTGGTACTATATAATAATCTACACTCCCCCCACTTGAACCAATAGGAGATGATAAGTTAATATCAAATATAAAATTAGTTGTAGAACTATTAGTCTCCATTTGAGATTTATCTGATATTGAAATAGATGGTGCAACAGTTACAATAGTACCATCATCAATATTAGAAGTTACAGGGTCATCACTACCCATAGTGGTTACTCCATAGCTAATAAATGCAATATTACTTAGATTTGTATCAGCAGTTACACTCCCTGCTATCTTTACAGTAATATTAAACTCTACCATTCCATCAGCAGGTAAAGTAAGGTCTTTAATAGTAAGATTTTTATCATCAGAAGTAAAAGATGTAGTACCACCATTCGCACTTGTTAAACTACTTGGAAAAAACTTTTCAATACCATCTACAAGATTATCTGTAAATGTAACATTAATCTCTTTTGTAAATGGATTATGGATTTCAAATGTATATGTGAGATTGCTATCAGGAGATACAAATCTCTCTTGTGCTTTTTTGGTAACATAGGGTGGACGACAAGCCGTTGAATCAAAATATTTATTATCATTAACCTCATCAGATACTTTTGTTATAGTAGCAGGAGTGGAGGATACATCAACTTTATATAAATTAGAGTTATCTGTAGCATTTTGATAAAAATATAGAGTCCCATTACTTGTACTCCAAGCACCACCTGCATGACCTAAACTAGGACTATTTAGAGATACATCTACAATTCTAACTTTTGCTTGATTATCATCAAGAATTGTATCTATAGAATATAACCTTATTGTATCATTCTTATCTAATGCAAGTCCATATATTTTTTTATTTTTTACATTAAAAGTAATATCAAGAGGCTGTTCTCTCCACTCATGTAGTGGGTCATCCCAAGCGTTTTTATATTGACCATCACTATCTAAAAACTTTAAAACTACTCTTGTAATATTTTTATCTTTTATACTATCTTGTGAAGCATTTTGTTCTATATTTGTTCTATATAATGCACCATAATGTAAGGTATAGTATATTCCTTTACTATCCATAGTCCCTGTAAATAAATTAGAATTTTTATATTTTATATTCTCTTCTGTTAATGCATTACCATGTACATTTGTACCATTTAAATCATGTCCTATTCTTGTAATATTACCATCTTTTTCTAATCTAATAATATCACCAATACTTAGATTATGTTCGCTATTTCCACTAGTAGTATTATATTCTGTAGTAACTCTACCATATATATAGTTATCTAATATATTATAAGCAATACCATTAACTCTAAGGTTATTAATAGTTACATTCTCATCATAAGCATCAATATAACTTATATTGTTTTCTACAAAGTTTCTTCTATCCATCTCTTCTAGCATAGAATGCTGATCTATTACCATATAAGGTATAGCATCACATTGAAAAGGACTATCTCCATTGATAGCATATAGTGGATTGAATAAGCCAACTAATATAAAAATAATAATAGATTTTATATAGTTCATCATAACTCCTTTAATTTGATAATTTTTTTGAGTTTAGATTAAAATCTGATAAAAAAGCATACAACTAATAATATCAAACCTAACCTAATATTGGGGAAGTAAATAAAATAATTGAATTAATTGAGGTGGTCTGGCTATCTCAAAAGTTGAGACCCAATAACTTTCCGTCCTATCTTCACAGATAGTTTGGCTTTATCTTATATAATTGAGTAATTATTTAAAATATAATAGGATAAATTTTATCCTACATACGAATTCTAGCATAATAACTCTTAAATGTAAAGTATGTTATAATATTTTATGAAAAACATTATATTAGTAGTTACTATTTTACTCTTAACATCTTGTAATAATAAGATAATAGATAAATTTAATAGTAAAAAAGAGTTTTACCAAAATTTACAACAGAGTAAAAAGATAGATAAAAAAGCAGTAGTTACATATCTACACAATAAACAACACCTAAAGCATAAATCTAACAAAATAGAAAAAGCAAAAGGAGAGAGGTTTATAGTAGGGATTTTTGATGGTGAAATGGATACTCATATCATTACCCTCAACTCTATCAAACCTGCTAAAATAACAGCACTTAAAAGTAGTGAATTAAAAGATATTCCATTACAAAATAGTTGGAGTAGTTATTATTTAGTAGAGTTTAAATATATTAATTCAAATAGATTAAAGTTTCAATTTGATGATAGTATAGTTAAGTTTTATAAAGGAGCTAAATATTTAATAGTTAAGTAGGGATACCCTTTATGGGTATCCAAATAAATCTTAATCTTTTTTACTCACTCTTTGAGCTTCTTTGACAAAGTGAATAGCATTTTCTACTAGGACATCAGGTAGTATTCCATGACCTAAGTTAAATATATGTCTTTTTGTACCCATAGTCTTTTGTATAGCCTCTACACATTTTGTAGTCTCTTCTTTTGAGTATAATCTACATGGCTCCATATTTCCTTGAAGTACATACTTATCACCTAATTTCTCTTTTGCCATAGCCATAGGAGTACCCCAGTCTATACCAAATACATCAAAGTTACCATATACTAGGTCTTGTTGGATAAATGCACTT
>JAMOOX010000122.1 GCA_027065045.1 Campylobacteraceae bacterium
TATATGTCTTCTATCTTCTCTTAGATGAATAGTAATCTGATCTACTCTACAAAGCTTACAAATACCTAGTGCATCCAATGGATTTGGATCATTTATTGCTCTAGCCTCTCTTAAAACTGCAATATGGTCTATATTTACTCCAAGTAACATCTACTACATTATCCTACTAAAAAGTTGAGTTACAAAAATCTCTAAAAACTGTAAAGCGAATATAATAATAACAGGACTTAGATCCATCCCACCAAATACTGTAGGTATATATCGTCTTACTAATGCATATGCAGGTTCAGTCAATCTATAAAGCATCTGAACTATTGGATTATATGGGTCTGGTTGTACCCAACTAAGTAATGCTGATATTATAATCACCCATTTATAAAGTGAAATTACACTTATTAAAATTGTTACAAATGCTACAACTAATGCATCTATCATCTTACTATCTCCTGTAAATAATTTTTAATTAATGGATAAACTTCACTTAAGTTTGGTCCATGTATTTCACCAGTTAAGGCAAATCTAAGTGGCATAAAAAGTTTTTTACCTTTTAATCCTGTCTCTTTTGTAATATATTTTTTTAGTTGATCAAAACTATCTATATAAGGTGCTTTTCGTAAACACTCTTTTAAAGCTATAAATTCATCTTCAAAATTTTCTAAAGAATCTTTTATAGAAAATATTTTATCAATCTTATCTTTTAATTGTTTTGTAGTATGTGACTCTTCAAGATAGATTTTTGCTAAAATTCCTATATCTTTATCTGCATAACCTAATATTTTAGAAAGCCTTAATTCATCTATAATTTTCAGATGCTCTTTATTTATAAAATCAAGTTTTTTTATATCAAATTTTGCAGGTGATTTAGATACTTTCCCTATATCAAACCATGATATAGCTTCCTCTAAAGTAAATATTTCACAAGGTGGATTATATCCTAATAGTACTAAGTAATTTGCAATAGCAACAGGTAAATAACCTTGATCTATTAGCCATTTTACAGATGAGGCATCATCTCTTTTACTCATTTTCTTACCAGTTTGCTGATTTAGAATCATAGGAAGATGTACATAATCTATCTTTTTATCATATCCTAATGATTCTCTTATATGAATCTGTTTTGGAGTATTACTTAGATGATCCTCTCCACGAATTACAGTAGAGATATCAAAAAGCATATCATCTATAGCACAAGCAAAATTATATGTAGGAGTTTTATCTTGTCTTAATATTACAAAACTATCCACATCAAATGGTTCATACTCAAACTCACCTTTAATTAGATCTGTAAAATTTATATTTTTTGTTGGTTTTTTTATCCTTACACTAAATGGTGCTTCTACATTTAATACTGTTTCATCACTTAAATTT
>JAMOOX010000123.1 GCA_027065045.1 Campylobacteraceae bacterium
TTGCAGAAGAGGAGACAATATATAGAAAGATAAATTACATATTGGAGAGAAATCAAGAGGAGCTAGATATAGAGTGTAAAAATAAACACAGGGACGAGTGTTTTGCAGAACTGATATTAAGGGTCTATAAAAAGTATAAAAGCAAGGTAGTGATATTAATAGATGAATATGATAAACCTATATTGGATAATATAACCAACACTAAGATGGCGTTAAAGGCCAGGAGTATATTGAAAAATTTTTATGGTGTGATAAAGGATAGTGATAAGTACATAAGATTTGTGTTTATAACAGGTGTGAGCAAGTTTTCCAAATTGAACCTGTTTAGCGGTTTAAACAATTTAGAGGATATAACAATAGATAAAGAGTATGGAGAGATATGTGGTTATACACACCATGATTTAGAGACAGTATTTAAGGAGCATCTAAAGGGAGTGGATTTAGAGAAGGTAAAGATGTGGTATAATGGTTATAATTATTTTGGAGAAAAGTTATATAATCCCTTTGACATACTTTTATTTATATCCAAGGGCTATGAATTCAGGAATTATTGGTGGAGCACTGGAAATCCTTCATTTTTAATAGATAAGCTAAGGGAAGAGAACTACTATATTCCAGATTTAGACAATGCCACCATATCAGAAGAAGGATTAGATGCCTTTGATGTGGAGTACATAGATGTATTGGCACTATTATGGCAAACTGGGTATCTTACATTTAAGGATAAAATAACAGATAAATTTGGTCGTATAAATTATACTTTATGTGTTCCTAACTTGGAGATACAGTTTTCATTACATGACTTGTTTATAGATTATTTGACAAATCAAAGACATACCAAGAGGAGATACGAGGAAGGACTTTTAGCTGCTCTAGATAACAGGGATTTTGAGAGGTTTGAACAAATATTAAAATCCTTATTTTCATCAATTCCCTATGAAAATTATGTAAATAATGTAATATCACGCTATGAAGGGTATTATAGCAGTGTAATATATGTGTATTTAAAGGCATTGGGTTATGAGACAGTAGCAGAGGATACCACAAACAAGGGTCGCATAGACTTAACCATAAAGACAGATTCAATGGTGGTTATTATTGAGTTTAAGGTAGATAGCAAGGAAGAGCCAATAAAACAGATAATAGAGAAAAAATATTATGAGAAATACGAATCAGAAGGCAAGGAGATATATTTAATAGGTATCAAGTTTGACAGTAAAGAGAAAAATATATCTGAGTTTAAGTGGATAAGACATAAAGATAAATAAATATATAATCCTTATTGTAACTTCTTAAATCAAAGTGGAGGTGTTTCATGGCTATTAGATTTATAGATCAAATAGATATAAAAGGGAAAAGGT
>JAMOOX010000124.1 GCA_027065045.1 Campylobacteraceae bacterium
GAAACTAATAACCCTAATAGATAATAGATACCAAAAGAGTGGCAAAAAACTAATTCTTTTTGATTTTATACTTCCTAAATATATAACCACAAATCAAACATTTATAGAACGATTTGATAATCTTATAGTATTAGCAATGCTAAAGCACTATAACTCATTTGAAGCAATAGGAAGCTATGAGTATATAGTTAATAATACGATTATAATAGTAGCACCATTTGATAGTGAAGAGCATATTTGGAAAAAGTGTTATATAAAGCTCTCTATATATCAAAAATATAACTTTAAAAAAGCTATCATTGTAACTATATCTAATCAGTACAATTTTACAATCAAAGATATAGAGTTTGAGGGATTACCATTTAGCGAATGGAGTATTTTAAGCTCTTAAACAATTTAATTGAAGATATAGAAAACTTTTAATGGTTCTAATTTTTCTTATAATAAGTTAATTAAAAACAATCTAAGATATAATCATAAAAATATTTAAATACAAAGGGTTTGATTTGAGAACGCATTATTGTGCCCAAGTTAATGAAGAGAATATAGATGAGATTATTACCGTTAGTGGATGGGTAAATAGTCGTAGAGACCATGGTGGACTGATTTTTATAGATTTAAAAGATAAAGATGAAGTGGTTCAGCTTGTATGTGACCCAGCAGATAGTGCAGAGGTTCATAAACTAGCAGAAGATGTAAGAGACCAATTTGTTCTTATTGCCACAGGAAAAGTCCGTGCAAGAGGTGAGGGATTAGAAAATCCAAAGCTTAAAACTGGAAAAATTGAGATAGTTGTAGATAATTTAATTATTGAAAACCGTTCAAAACCAATGCCATTTGACCTTAATGATGATAAGGTAAATGAAGAGATTAAATTAAAATATAGATATTTAGAACTAAGAACTAAAAAATCTTATGATATATTTAAACTTCGTTCAAAAGTAACAATGGCTACAAGAAATACACTTGATGAGCTTGATTTCTTGGAAGTTGAGACACCAATTATTACCAAATCTACTCCAGAGGGTGCTAGAGATTATCTTGTGCCAAGTCGTGTACATGGTGGAGAGTTTTATGCCTTGCCTCAATCACCTCAACTATTTAAACAACTTTTAATGGTGGGTGGATTTGATAGATATTTTCAAATTGCTAAATGTTTTAGAGATGAGGATTTAAGAGCAGATAGACAACCAGAATTTACTCAAATAGATGTTGAGATGAGTTTTTGTAACCAAGAAGATGTGATTAAAGTAGCAGAGAAACTAATCTATGACATCTTTACAAAGTGTGATTTTGATATTCCATCAACATTTAAAAGAATGACATATCATGATGCTATGGAGAACTACGGAACCGATAAGCCTGATATGAGATATGATTTGAAAATGGTAGATGTAATTGATATATTTGAGAGATGTGATAATGAGATATTCTCTTCAATCGCTTCAACTCCAAAGAAAAATAGAATTAAAGCTCTAAAAGTACCAAATGGAGATAAAATTTTCTCAAAAAGAGAGATGAAAAGATTTGAAGAGTATGTAAGAAAATTTGGAGCATCAGGACTTGGATATTTCCAAATGAAAGAAGATGGACTAAAAGGTCCTCTTACTAAGTTCTTTAGCCAAGATGATTTAGATGCAATTATAGAGAGATGTGAGCTTGAGATTGGAGATGCTGTATTCTTTGGTGCAGGAGAGAAAAAAAGAGTATTAGATTATATGGGTAGATTTAGAATATTCTTAGCCGAACACGAGAAATTAAACCTAATTGATAACTCTAAATTTGAATTCTTATGGGTAATGGATTTCCCAATGTTTGAAGTAGAAGATGGTAAAGTAAAAGCCCTTCACCACCCATTTACAATGCCAAAATCTCTTGATTATGAAGATATAGAAGATATTTCATCAATCGCTTATGATATTGTACTAAATGGTACAGAACTAGGTGGTGGTTCAATCCGTATCCACAAAGAGGATATTCAAGAAGAGATATTTAGACTTTTAGGTATAGGAGAAGAGGAGGCAAATGATAAATTTGGTTTCTTACTAGATGCCCTTAAATTTGGCGCACCTCCTCATGGTGGATTTGCTCTAGGACTTGATAGATTAATTATGCTAATGACAGGAAGTAGCTCTATTAGAGAAGTAATAGCATTCCCAAAAACTCAAAAAGCACAATGTCTATTAACACAAGCACCAAGTGTTGTAGATAATGAACAATTAAAAGATTTAAGTCTTAGAATAAGACAAACACCAACAGCATAATTGTTTGGTTAAAACCAAACCTACTAATTTAATAAAATTTGTAGGGTGGGTGAAACCCACCAAAATATAAAAATTAAAGGAATAACAATGAAAAAACTATTTTTAATAATCGGCGCACCTGGAAGTGGTAAAACAACAGATGCAGAACTAATCGCAAAAGCAAACGATAATATCACTCACTACTCAACAGGAGATATGTTTAGAGCAGAAGTAGCAAGTGGAAGCCAAAGAGGAGAGTTAATCAAATCTTTTATTGAAAAAGGTGATTTAGTTCCAATTGAAATTGTAATTGAAACAATTGTAGGAGCTATCAAAAAAGCCCCAACAGCCGTAGTAGTAATTGATGGTTACCCAAGAAGCACAGAACAAATGGTAGAACTTGATAACTATTTAGCAGATGAAGATGGCGTAGAACTTATGAGTGTAATAGAGGTAGAAGTAAGCGAAGAGACTGCTAAAAATAGAATTATTGGAAGAGCAGAAGAGGCTGAAGTGGCAAGAGATGATGATAGTGTAGAGGTATTTTATAATAGAATGAAAGTCTATACAGAGCCATTATCAGCTATTCAAAAGTTTTATAGTGCTAAAGATTTACATAAAGTAATTAGTGGTGAGGGAACTATTGAAGAGATTGTTGCTATGATGAATGAGTTTGTAAATAGTAAGATATAGATTATAGATTGGTGTTGTCAGGGGACAACACCCTACAAACCTATGAACCTAATATTAATAAGACACGGACAAACTAAATGGAATTTAGAAAATCGTTATCAAGGTATTTTAGATTCTAATTTAACTCTCAAAGGTAGGCAACAAGCAAAAGCCAATGCCCAAAAGCTATCAAAACTATTTAATAATTTTAACAATATCAAGATATTTTCATCTCCATTAGATAGAGCCAAAAATTCTGCTTATATTATATGTGATAAGTTAAATATCAGTAGAGATAAAATAATATTAGATGATAGGTTAAAAGAGTTTAATTATGGTATATTTGAGGGTAAAACCAAAGATGAGTGTAGTAAAATATATCCTAAAATATTAGAAGATAGAGAGAGTAATAAGTGGTCTTATCAGATAGAGGGTGGAGAGTCTTATATTAAAGTAGCCAATAGATTAAAAGAGTTTATTAAAAGAGTTCAAAGTGAGGAGATAGTTATTATTATAGCCCACGAGATGGTTAATCGTGTATTAAGAGGATTATATCTAAATCTATCTACTGATGAAATATTACAATTAAGACAATCAAATGATATGATAATTAATCTTTGTAATGGGGTTGAAGTAGAGTTAAAGTAGATATATTTTGGTGGGTCAAAAAAACCCACCATTTTTTACATCATTCCAGGCATTCCACCACCCATACCACTCATATCTGGCATAGCAGGCATTGCTGATGGTTCTTCTTTTACATCGCTAATTGTAGCTTCTGTCGTAAGAAGTAGAGATGATACACTAATAGCATTTTGCATAGCTACTCTTGAAACTTTTACTGGGTCAACAATTCCAACTTCAAACATATCTACATACTCCCCTGTTGAAGCATCAAAACCGATATTTTCATTAGATGATTTAAGTACTTCATTTACTACTACACCTGCATCAAAACCTGCATTTGTAACGATTTGTTTCATTGGTGCTGATAGAGCTCTAATAATAATCTCTGCTCCAATTTTCTCATCACCAACAAGATTATTTTCAATTTTATGTGAAGCAATTAGTAGTGCTGAACCACCACCTATTACAATTCCCTCTTCTACTGCTGCTCTTGTAGCTGATAGGGCATCATCTACTCTATCTTTTTTCTCTTTCATTTCAGTCTCTGTCGCAGCACCAACTTTAATAACTGCTACACCACCACTAAGTTTTGCAAGTCTCTCTTGAAGTTTCTCTTTGTCATATTCACTTGTAGTTTGAGAAATTTGAGATTTAATCTCATTTACTCTAGCTGTTACATTTGCTTCATTACCTGCACCATTTACGATTACTGTATTATCTTTATCAATTACAACTTTAGCACAAGCACCCAAATCTTGAACTGTTGCTTTATCTAATGATAATCCCAACTCTTCTGTGATTAGCGTACCACCTGTAAGAATAGCTATATCATTAAGCATAGCTTTTTTTCTATCTCCAAACCCAGGGGCTTTTACTGCTGTGATATTTAATACACCTTTTAGTTTATTTAATACTAAAGTAGCTAATGCTTCACCTTCTACATCATCTGCGATAATTAGAAGTGGTCTTCCTGATTGTTGGATTTGCTCTAAAATTGGTACTAAATCTTTTAGAGTTGTGATTTTAGATTCAACTAAAAGAATAAATGGTGCTTCTAATTCACAAGTCATTTTTTCTTGATTTGTTACAAAGTATGGAGATAGATAACCTCTATCAAACTGCATTCCCTCTACAACTTCAAGTTCATCTTCAATCCCTTTTGCCTCTTCAACAGTAATTACACCATCTTTACCCACTTTATCCATAGCTTGTGCGATAAGCTTACCTATAGAGCTATCAGAGTTTGCTGATATTGTTGCAACTTGTTCTATCTCTTGGTTGCTATTTACATCTCTACTCATCTCTTTTAGCTCTTTTGTAATAAGAGCAGAAGTCTTATCCATACCTCTTTTTACCTCAATTGGGTTTGCTCCTGCTGTGATATTTCTAAGTCCCTCTTTGAATATTGAGTGAGCCAATACAGTAGCTGTTGTAGTACCATCTCCTGCTTCATCTGCTGTGTTTGATGCCACCTCTTTTACAAGTTGAGCTCCCATATTCTCTAATGTATCGCTAAATTCTATCTCTCTTGCTACACTTACACCATCTTTTGTGATATGTGGAGGTCCATAACTCTTTTGAATTAATACATTTCTACCTCTTGGTCCCATTGTTACTTTAACTGCGTCTGCTAGTTTACTAACACCTTGGTATAGTCCATTTCTTGCTGTATCTGAAAAAAATATCTCTTTTGCCATATTTATAATCTCCTTATTTTAATTAATCTATTATTCCATAAATATCATCGCTATTTAATATCAATAGCTCTTCATTATCCACTGTAACTTCAGTAGAGTTGATAAACTTACCAAAAACTACTACATCACCAATATTAATACCAGCTTCACTCGCTTTCTCTCCAACTGCTAATACTTCGCCTTGAAGTGGTTTCTCTTTTGCTGTATCTGGGATAATTAATCCTGATGCTGTTGTGTTTGATTGCTCTTCTCTTCTAATTAAAACTCTTTTACCTAATGGTTTAAATGCCATACTTTTTTCCTTGATTATAGTTTATAAATCGCATTTTACCTTTTTATGTTTAATTATTTATAAATACACTTGACATTTTATTTTATTTGAGATATAATTTCAGCTCTTAATAGTGGCAAGGTAGCTCAGTTGGTTAGAGCGCTGGTCTCATAAGCCGGAGGTCGGGGATTCGAGTTCCCCTCTTGCTACCACTTTTAAACAATCAAAATCAATCTTATCATAACAATATAAATTTAATTAGATAATAAAATAGTGTTATATCTTTAATAATAAGTTCAATATTTGGTGGGTTTTCACCCACCCTACTAGAGCATTAAAAGTTGTAATTAATTTACAGGTGCTTTAGGTGCATCTGGTGTAGTAGTTGTTTTTGTAGTTGGTACTGGATTATCAGGTATCTCTGTATTTACTACTGATTGGCTATTCTCTTTTGTGTACATATAACCTAATGTTAATGTATTTACTATAAATAGCAGTGCTACTGTAAAAGTAAATTTTGTTAAAAACCCAGCTGGACCTTTTGCCCCAAACATAGTTTCATTGCTACCACTATAAGCACCTAATCCAATAGATGAACTCTTTTGTAATAAAACAGATATTGTAATTACAAGTGATAATACGATTTGAAAAATCAAAAGTGTTGATGTCATTATTTCCTCTTCTTTAAAAGCTTTACAACCCATTATTGGGTATAATTTAGGTAATTATATCAAAATTAAATCAAAATGAGATAAATGGGTGGTAATGAAGTATAAATTACGATAGATATTCTATCGTAATAGTAGTTATTAATTAGATTTAGTTTTTAACTCTTCTAAAAAAGTCTCTAAAGAGTATAACTCTCTATACTCTGGTGTCATAATATGAATTAATACATCACCCAAATCAGCCACACTCCAATCATCTGTCTCATCACTTGCTAACACCTCTTCATTTTGAGTTTTAAGTGCTACTTTAAGATGTGTAAGAAGAGCGTCTGTATGTCTTCCACTTATTGATGTAGATAATATCACTTTTTGTGCTATGTAATCTACTCCATCTAAATCAAATACTTCTATATCTATTGCTTTTTTATCATCTAAAAGTTCTGTTATAAACTTCACTCTATCATCTATATTTTCTATCAATTGTAAACCTTTTTTATATCATCTTTGATTTTGTTATCTACACTATCAAAGTTTAATTCTTTTCTTATGAAGCTTGAACTTATATCAGCTTCTACATCTAACCTAACCCAGCTTTTTAACTCTGCTGTTTCTAATTTGATACCATCTCTTGAAGCTATTGCCCAGGTGATATTATCATTTAGATATTTGAAATTATACCATTTATTTAATGATTTTAGATTATCAGCACCTATTATAAGATACTTTACACTATAAAGGCTATTATAATATTGTATAGTTTGGCTTGTATATACTGCTCTATTTTGTTTGATTTCAAAATCACTTACAACTACTCTACTATTTTCAAATACTTTTGTTGCCCAATTAAACCTATCAATAGGGATAGCAGATGATGAGCTTTTAAATGGATTTAGATAAGTTGGTACAACTATTAGTTTATCTATATCTAATATCTCCAATGCCTTATCTACAATTGCTTTATGTCCAAGATGAGGAGGGTCAAAACTCCCACCAAATATTGCTATTTTAACCAAAGAATAACCTTATATTAAATATACTTTCTTAAAATATCAATTGATATATTTAACTTTTTAGAGACATCTTCAATAGATAGATTAAACTCTTTTATCATAGTTATTGCTGTTTTAATTTCCCCTTTTTTTTCACCTCTCTCTTCACCTATCTCTATACCCTCTCTCTTAGCTTTCTCAATACTACTCTTTTGCATAAAGATAAACTCTTCTCTTTTATCTTGAATCTCTAGTTCTTCTTTGCTTAGGGTAGCTGTATTTGCTATCTCAAAGGCTTTTTTTAGGTTTTTATCTTTTAGCT
>JAMOOX010000125.1 GCA_027065045.1 Campylobacteraceae bacterium
AAAATCATTTTTTAAAGATAGTTTTGTGTATTGGGAGCCAAAAGATACTGTAGGTGGAGATATATGGCTATTTAATCAACTTAGACATGAAGATGAATGTTTATTGATGTTTATAGATTGTACAGGACATGGAGTACCTGGAGCATTTGTAACTATGATAGTAAAAGCAGTAGAGCGAGAGATAATATCAAATCTAAAAAAACATCCAGAATTTGATATAAGCCCAGCAAAAATAATGTCCCATTTTAATAAAACTATGAAAGTATTACTAAAACAAGAAACAAAAGATAGCGTAAGTAATGCAGGATGGGATGGTGGTATCATCTACTACAATAGACGAGAACAAATACTAAAATTTGCTGGAGCTGAAACACCATTATTTTATATGACAAATGATGGTGAGTTTAAAACAGTAAAAGGAAATAGATATAGCGTAGGCTATAAAAAATGTGATGCTAACTATGAATATAAAGAAACTATTATAGAAGTACAAGAGGGTATGAAGTTTTATTGTACTACTGACGGGTACTTAGATCAAAATGGAGGAGAAAAAGACTTCCCATTTGGTAAAAAAAGATTTGGTAATATTATAAAAGAAAACTATAAAGAATCAATGGCAGAACTTCAAACAATGTTCCAAATGCAGATGATGCAATGGGAAAGTGTAATACCTAATAATGATCGAAATGATGATATGACTGTAATAGGTTTTGAGATAGATAAAAAATCAGATTTTATAGAAGATATAATAGAAGAGATAGTAAAATATGAAGGTGTAATGACTCAAAATGTAATAGCATCTGCTATGGATAATATAGAGTCTAAAATAACTAATATGAGTGCTATGGGTACAGTGTCAACTATCACAATTGAGTATTGTCAAAATATGATGAACTACTCTAAAAATGATATTATAGAAGATAGATCAATTGTGCCTGCAGGAACTATAGAAGTACAGTATATCAATGATAATTACTATGAGATAATAGCTACAAATATAATTTCACAAGATGATAAAGAAAAAATAGAACCAAAACTAATAGAGATCCAAGGGCTTGATAGAGCTGGTATAAGAAAAAGATATAGGGAACTTAGAAAATCTGGACAAAATACCCATGAAAAAGGTGGAGGTATTGGTATGTATGAGATAGCTAAAGTATCAGATTCGATTGAGTATAAATTTAATACAATCAATGAAGATAAATATTATTTTCTTATGAAATCTATTATAAAACCAAAGGTTAGAGAGAAAAAGGAAGAGGTATAATGAAAACTCTAAATAAACTAGAAAAAAATTAATATGAAACTAAAAAAAATACCTTACGGACTAGCAGATTATAAAGATATAAAAGAA
>JAMOOX010000126.1 GCA_027065045.1 Campylobacteraceae bacterium
TACTATAGAGGAGTATAAAACAATTTTAGATCCAAATAGAAAAGATGAAATAAAACTAAATAAAAAATTTTCTTTTGTAGTAAAAGATGATTATTGGACAAACGATAGAACTTGGTTAAGAAACTTTGGTAAATATGGTTATTATATTATGATAAAAAGTGGTCATACTTATTATCAAAATAGAACTTATAAAAAATATGTAAGGTGTGTAAAAGATCTATGATTTTAAGTATTGAAAGTAGCTGTGATGATAGTAGTATCGCTATAACAGAGATAAAAACAAAAAAATTGATATATCATAAAAAAATATCACAAGAGATAGACCATAGTGTTTATGGTGGTGTTGTACCAGAATTAGCAGCAAGATTACATGCAAAAACCTTACCAAAAATATTAGAAGAGACAAAAATATATTTTTCATCTTTAAAAGCTATTGCTGTAACTACGCATCCTGGTCTTAGTGTTACACTTATGGAAGGTATTGCTATGGCAAATGCTTTAAGTATTAGTTTAAATTTACCACTTTTAGAGATAAACCACCTAACTGGGCACATATATTCTTTATTTATAGAGCAAGATACACAATTGCCTTGTACTGTGCTTTTAGTATCTGGTGGTCACACTCAACTTTTAGAGGTAGAGAATTATAAAAATATTAAATTAATAGCTTCTACTATGGATGATAGCTTTGGAGAAAGTTTTGATAAAGTTTCTAAAATGTTAGACCTAGGTTATCCAGGAGGTCCAATAGTGCAACAATATGGGGAAAATGGAGATAAATCTAAATATAATTTTCCAATACCTCTTAGAAACTCTCCAAAAATAGAGTTTAGTTATAGTGGACTTAAAAATGCAGTAAGATTAGCTATTTTAAAAGAGCAAGAAAACAACCCTACTCTTTCAAAACAGATCAAAAGTGATATTTGTGCTAGTTTTCAAAAAGCTGCGATCGATCATATCACTATGAAATTAAAAAAATATTTTAAAACAAATCCTCCAACAAATTTTGCTATTGTAGGAGGAGCTAGTGCTAATCTTCAATTACGATCAGATATAAAACAACTACTTGATAAATATAATTGCCCACTATTATTAAGTGATCTAAAATATTGCAGTGATAATGCTGCTATGATAGGTAGAGTTGCTATTGAACAAAGTTTTATTTAAAATCTTTGTTCAATATTTTAATCAAAAAAGTTATTGGCTTTTAAAATATTAATACCATCTTTTATAGAATTTACAGATACTTTAAATTTCTCTTTTATATCATCATCAAGTTTAAGTTCTATAATATTTTGTACACCCTTTGCACCTAAAACTATAGGTACTCCAACAGCCACATCACTATATCCATATTCACCATCTAATATAACTGAACTTGGCATTACAATTCTACTATCATCTAATATAGCTTCTACCATAACAGATATAGCTCTTCCTGGAGCGTAATAAGCACTAGTACCTAGATGTTTTACTATTTGAGCTCCACCATTTTTTGTCCGTTCAATAATAGCTTCCATATCATCTTTTGATACAATTTGTTCTAAAGGTACACCACCAACTGTTGAAATTTGAGGAAGAGATATCATATTTTGCCCATGATCTCCTATTACTATAGCTTTTGTTTGCCCTGCACCATAACCTACTATCTTATGGATTTGATATGCCATTCGTGAACCATCTAAGGCTCCTGCCATCCCTATTATTCTATGTCTATCCCAATTGGTTATTTTATGAGCTACATAAGTCATAACATCAAGAGGATTTGAAACACATAAAATAATAGAATTTGGAGAATATTTCATAATATTATTAATTACATCTTTCATAATCTTTGCATTTATTAAAAGTAGATCTTCCCTTGTCATATCACTTTTTCTAGGGACTCCAGCTGTAATTACTACTATATCACAATCAACAAGATCTTTCGCAGTTTTTGCAGCACTTACAATAGTGCCTTTTGGTGAATAATTTGTTGATTGAGCTATATCTATAGCTTTACCTATGGCTAAATCTGTATTAATATCATATAAAATTACCTCATGACATGTACCTAACATTGCTAAACTATAAGCAGCAGTGGCACCTACAAAACCAGCACCTACAATTCCTACTTTTCTTCCTACCATTTTCTATCCTCTTTTATCACAATTAATATAATTATATTTGTAAAGTATCATATTAATAATTAATCTTTAATTCAAGCATAATAGTAAAAAA
>JAMOOX010000127.1 GCA_027065045.1 Campylobacteraceae bacterium
AATAATATGCCAACTTCTAAAAAGTGCATACATAAAATTTGTAGGCTCTGGATTTGGGATAGGGCTTATAAATGGTACAGCGATATAAAATCCTGTAATAGTTAAAACTACAATAGAGATAGCTCGAATCCAATGTTGCCATCTATACCCAGCACTAAACTCCATCTCTTGTTCTATTTCACACTCTTTAGCTACAACAGAACTATCTGTATTTACATTTTCCATAACTTAGCTCCTTATATGCTACATGCTCCACCATAAAGTGGGTCAACTTTATACTCACTTAGCTTATTTCCTTTTGTATCCATTACATGAACTGCACATGCGATACATGGGTCATAAGAGTGAATTATTCTAATAATCTCTAATGGCTGAGTAATATCTAAAATTTTAAGTCCAACTAAATCAGCCTCATAAGGTCCTTTGATTCCATTTGCATCTTCAGGAGAGGCATTCCAAGTAGATGGTACAACTGCTTGATAATTTTCACATACACCATTTTTAATTCTAATCCAATGGCTTAACATTCCACGAGGTACATCACCAATTCCACGCCCCTTATACTCTTTATCTTTATCTACAGCATATATAGCACAAGTATCTTGGTCAACTTTAAGGTTTTCAATTAAATTATTAAATGCTTTTATCGCATTATCAGCAATAATCTCACACTGCAAAGCTCTAGCTGCTGTTCTTCCAAGAGTAGTAAATAGTGCCTCTACAGGTAAATTTGTCTCTTTTAAGAATCCATTTACAGAATCTTTGACTAATTTATTACCTCTAGCATAACTAACTAATAGACATGCAAGAGGGCCAACCTCCATAGGTTTACCATCATATCTTGGAGATTTAATCCAACTATATTTTCCTTTTGGGTCAATAAGTTTAGAGTCTATCTCTTTGCCATCTAAACCAATACTTTTACCATCTACAAAACCTGTATAGTTTGGATTTGTTTTACCATCATAAGGGTGAAGTGGTTCATCATCAGCATACCAAGAGTGTGTAGCCTCTTCTGTAATTAAATCTTCATTTATATCAAATACCTTACTTAAATCCCCATCAGTGATATATCCACTATCAAATAAATACTCATCTCTTCCAACCATAAAGTCTCTAAATGCCATAAAATTTTTAACTCCAACTGGCTTAACAACAGATACTTCATCTCTATACATCTCAGCAGCCATTTTAATATCAGCTACATAAGCATTTTTTACAAACTCTGCCATTTTTTTGTATTTTGTTAGATACTCTCCCATTCGTGATGGGTCTAAAATATCCATAACACAAGTTACACCACCAACAACAAGAGATTGTGGGTGAGGTTGTTTCCCACCAAATATAGCCAAAAGTTGAGCAGCAACTCTTTGCATTTCAAGTGCTTTTAGATAATGTGATAGTGCAATTAAATTCTGTTCTGGTGTAAATTTATAAGTTCCATGTCCCCAATAAGCATTGGCAAATGGTCCAAGTCCTTGTGGATGTTTAGCAAATTTAGCTACAGTCTCTTTTACTTTTTTAAGCTCATTGACTCCAGTTCCAATAGGAGAATTTGTATATTTAAATGCTAACTCACTAGCCTTTTTCTCATCAGCACTTAAAGCTGAAACAATATCAACCCAATCAACTCCGTGTAAATGATAAAAATGAACAACATGGTCATGAAAAAACAACGCAGCGTTCATTAGAGTTCTTACAAGTTCTGCATTTAATGGAATTTTAATTCCTAAAGCATCTTCAACTGCTATTGTACTTTTGAGATAGTGTGAATATGTACAAACTCCACAAATTCTTTGCATAATTAAAGGTACATTTCTAGGGTCTCTACCCTTTGCAATTACCTCTAATCCTCTCCATAGAGTTGATGATACAAAAGCATCTTGTACTATTCCATCATCTCCCACAATTACCTCTGCTCTTAAGTGTCCCTCAATTCTAGTAATTGGATCAACTACTACTCTTTTTGTTTTAGATGACAATTTAGACTCCTTTGATTTTATCTCTTTATCATTTTCTGTACTATTTGTATTCATTATATATTAGCCTCTACTCTTTTGGATTTTTAATAGTTGAGATTGCAGCATGTGCGGCTATTCCAACTGCTGTTGCTGTAAGAAGAGTTAAACCTATTTTATCTGCTGTAGCATCAGCACCTAATCCACCAAATGGAGTATCATATAATTTGTCTGATAGCGGTTCATTTACTGTACCCATTGTATCCCAAAAATCTGGCTCACTACAACCCATACAACCAAATCCAACTTGAACAGGCCAAGATGTACCTTGATTAAACTTGTTTTTTGAGCAGTTATTAAATGTATATGGTCCTTTACAACCTACTTTATATAGACAATAACCCTCTTTAGCACCATCGTCTCCAAATTGTTCTACAAACTCACCAGCATCAAAATGCCCTCTTCGCTCACATAAATCATGTATTCTATTTTTATAAGCCCATTTTGGACGGTTATAAGCATCAAGTGCTGGGAGTGTGCCATATAAAAGATAGTGTAGAAGAGTACCTACAATGTTTTTCTCACTAGGAGGACACCCAGGGACATTAATTACAGTTTTATGAGTAACTTCACTAAGCCCTACTGCTCCAGTTGGATTTGGAACTGCTGCTTGAACACCACCAAAAGATGAACATGTACCAATAGCAAAGATAGCAGCTGAATGCTCTGAAGCCTCTAGGGCTATATCTTTACCCTTTTTAGCATGTCCCCCAATAGTTAAAAATGAACCCTCATTACCAGTAGGTATTCCACCCTCAACCATTAAAATATATCTACCTTTATACTTCTCAATAGCACTCTCTAAATTATGCTCTGCTTGCCAACCAGCAGCAGCCATTAGAGTTTCATGGTATTCTAATGATATATAATCAAAAATCAAACTATCAATAGTAGGATTAGCAGAACGAAGCAAAGATTCACTACACCCTGTACACTCTGCCATATGTAACCATATAATAGGTAATCTATCTGCTACTTTAATAGCATCTGCCATAAGAGGTGTAAATGTAGATGGAAGAGATAACATCGCCGTCATTGCCCCTGCCCACTTCATAAAATCTCTTCTTGAGAAACCATTCTCTTTAATAACCTTATCTATGGAGTTATCCTCATCCATTTTTGGTAATCTCTTTAACTGTTCAATTCTCTCTTTAAATGACTCATATAATGTATCATAAGAGGTATCTTTTATACCACTACCCATCATCTTCTCCTTTTAGAATGAATATTTATTCATATTTTAGAGTAACTTCTCTTAAAAAGAAATAAAGATATTAAAATATTGATTAATAGAAATATAGATGTGTTTTATATACACATAAGCAATTTTGTGGTAAGTATAATTTTACTTTAAGTGAGAATGGGACTAACTTTAGTATTTCTATGAATTCACAAGAGAAATCTCATATTAGAGCCAAAAAATCATATTTTGGCTCTAAAATATATAACTCTATTTCTTAAAGCCAAATACATTTGTCCATAAAAAACCACCATTAGACTTGGCTACTTTGGATAATCCCATCTCTGTAAAATTAGATGTCATAATATTAGCACAGTGTGGTGGGCTATTTAACCAATCATTAACTGCACTTTGAATTGTAGTATGAGCATCTGCTAAATTCTCACCTGCCCCATAAGAAGATGTAACACCTGTATCTAAATAACCACTATTTTTCACTCTATCTAATGGATCGCTATGTTTATTTAATTTTGCACCTGAAATATCATATTGAGTAGCTGACCCCTCATGAGCAAAGAAGTTGGCATTAAGCATATCATAGTTATGTTCATAAGATGCTTCATATAAATCATTATTCCAAGTCAATGCCCCAACAGAAGCAACCACACCTTTACCGTCTCCACAATCCCTAGATACTGCTCTTGCATTATTAATAGCATCTAAAAATGCACTTTTATCTGCTTCTGATATAGTTGGTATTGTGTAGTTGGTAGGTGTTGTAGTTTGTGCTGTTGTAATATCTGTATTTGTTTGATTTGTAGTATCTACATTTAAAGTATCACTACTTCCTCCACCTCCACCACAACTTGCCAAAAATCCTACTGCTACTAATGATATTAATTTTTTTTTCATATTTTATCCTTTATTATTTATTTTTATATCCAAATAGATGTGTCCAGTAATACTCTATTGTTTTACCATCTTTTTCTATAAATTTTGGATTTTTAATTTTTGATATTCCCATCTCTTTGAAACTACTATCCATAAGATTTTTACAGTGGAGAGGACTATTTACCCAACCATTAATCGCTTCATCTATTGAGACATAACCTCCTGCTAAATTCTCTCCTATTCCTGCTTCTACTACACCTACCATTTTATCATCATCAAGGTAGTTATTATTTCTAATTCTCTCCTCTGTATTACTTGTTTTTGATAATTTACTTCCTGTTATATCAAAACTACTTCCTGAACCATTATGTCCAAATATAATACTATTTACCATATCATAATTATGTTCATAAGATGCCTTAAATAGGTCATCATTCCAAACAAGTGGGTCAGCACCGGCTACAAATCCTACACCCTCTCCACAATCTCTAGCCACGGCTCTTGCTTCATTGATAGCTTCTAAATATCTTATTTTATCTGATGAGGATATAAATGGTATTGTATAGTTACTAGGAGATAATTTAACTGCCTCATCTTGTGAAACTCTATTATCTACATCTAATACTACACTACTAGGTAGTGATTTTGTATCAGTAATTTCTTGCTTTATCGTGGTATCTTCATTTACACCTGTATCTATATTATTTGTAGTGTTGGTTGTATTTTGTTCTTGTGTATTTATAATTGTATTGATTTTTGTGATGTTTTGTTCTTCTAAGATGGCACTATTGTTATTATCTTCTATATTTATATTAGTATCTATAGTTTGATTTACGGGGGTTGTGGTATTATTATTATCACCACAACTAATCAAAAAAATTGTAGATAGTACAATTGTTGAAATATTTTTATTCATATTAAAATCCTCTTGTTTTGGTGGGTGTAAAGATACACCCCAATTAAATTTGACCTAAATCGCCTCTATTTTTAAGTAATCCCTCCATGCTAAGGTATGAATTTAATGCTCCAATATAGGCATCAGCACTAGCATACATTGTATCAATATTTAATCCATGCCCAATAATAGCAGGTTCATTATCATTAAATACTACCTTTACAACTACATTTGCTAAGGCATTTTTACCTTTACTTACAGATTTTACTTTATAATCCATCAATTTACCATTATATCCCGATACTCTATCAATTGTCTTAAATATAGCATCAATAGTTCCATCACCAATACCTGCATCTGTTTTTTCAACACCATTATGTTCAATGGTAATTGCACTACTTGGTAATCCTGCACTACAATCCATCAACTGTAATCCTAGTAATTTAAATTCTTGTTTGATACTTGACATTTGACTTGTTACTAATGCTCTTAAATCATCATCATAAATATCTTTTTTCTTATCTGCTAACTCTTTAAATCTATTAAATGCCTCATTTAATACATCTTGTTCTAAAATAAAGCCCAATTTGGATAACTTATCTTTAAATGCAGCCCTACCCGAGTGTTTGCCTAATACCAAAGTATCTTCTAAATCAAGCCCAATATCAGCAGGAGAGATAATCTCATAAGTCTCTTTATTTTTAAGCATTCCATCTTGATGAATTCCACTCTCATGAGCAAAAGCATTTTTACCTACAATTGCCTTATTTGGTTGTGGTTCAATTGTTGTGATATTTGCTATAAGTCGGCTTGTTGGATATATCTCTTTGGTATTAATATTTGTTTCAAAATCTCCAAATACATCTTTTCTAGTCTTAAGTGCCATTACCACCTCTTCAAGTGCAGCATTTCCTGCTCTCTCACCCAATCCATTAATAGTACACTCTATCTGTCTAGCTCCATTTAACACACTCTCCAATGAGTTAGCCACAGCAAGTCCTAAATCATTATGATTATGAACCGAGATTATCGCCCTACCCTGCGTATAATCGCTAATCTCTTTGACCATAGCACCAATCTCAAATGGTAATCTATAACCAACTGTATCAGGGATATTAATAGTAGTAGCCCCTACCTCTATTACAGCATCTATTATCTCTTTCATAAATACAATATCACTTCTACCTGCATCTTCACAACTAAACTCTATATCATCTGTATAAGTAGTAGCATACTCAACTGCTCTTACAGCTCTTTTTATCACCTCATCAGGTCTCATTTTAAGTTTATATTCCATGTGAATTGGACTTGTAGCAATAAATGTATGTATTCTTTTCATTTTTGCTTTTGCAATAGCTTCACCTGCTAATTTAATATCATTATCAATAGCACGAGCCAAAGAACAGACCGTTGATTTGGTAATCTTTTGAGAGATTAATGATATAGCATCAAAATCCCCTCCACTAGCTGCTCCAAATCCAGCTTCAATTATATCTACACCCAATCTCTCTAATTGAGAAGCAATTTGTATCTTCTCTTGAGTATTCATAGATGCCCCAGGTGATTGTTCACCATCTCTTAGTGTTGTATCAAATATTTTTATAGTCTCTTTGTTCATAGTAATTACCCTATTATTTATGCGTTAATTAATTTATAGTTTATAGTGTTGGTGGAAGTGTTAATATATTATCTAAGATAGCAGGAGAAGAGAACAACTTGAAGTCTTTATTTTAAAATTATTCATAATAATCCCCTTTTTTTATTCTAATTATACTCTTTTTTTCTTGAATTAAAATTTAATCCATTAGTTAAAATAGTTTTACCATCATCAAATATCTTTAATTTCATTGATGATATAGCCCTACCATTATCATCAAGTTCAAATATTATCATCTGTAAAATAGATTTACACTCATTAGGTACATCAAAATGTTTGCCTACTCCTGTAGTCATCTTGGCAATTGGTACATCAATACTCATTCCCAATACATTATCAATACAACCAGTAAGTCCTACATCAGTTACATAACAACACCCATCAACAATCTCTAAATCATCTGTACCAACATGAGTATGAGTCCCCATTATAGCCGATACCTTATCTTTGAGCATATATAGTAGTGTTCGTTTCTCTGCTGTGGTCTCTGCGTGAATATCTATTATAATATGCTTTACTCCATTTTTTTGAAGTTTGGCTACCTCATCATTAATAATATTAAATGGATTATCTACAACTGCACCCATAAAGTGATAACCCATTAGATTAATAATTGCTACTTTATGATTGTTTATAGTTGTAGTATATATACCTCTTCCAGGGGCTGATTTGGGATAGTTTATTGGGCGAATTAGTGGGTATTTTTCAAATAGAGGAAATATATCTTTTTTATCAAACGAGTGATTTCCACCACTCATCATATCTATACCACTACTTAATAGTTCCTCCATATTCTTTTGAGTCAATCCAAATCCATGACTTGCATTTTCATAATTTGCAACTACATAATCAATACTATACTCATCTCTAAAAGATAGAAGATTATCTCTAATAATCTCTCTAGCAGGACGACCTACAATATCACCAATAAATGCTATTTTCATTACTTTCCTGCAAATGGGACTAATGCACTAGCCCAAGTCAATCCACCACCAAATGTATCTAAAAGCATAAGTTCATTCTCTTTTAATCTTCCTAATTCATATATATCATTAATTGCCATTGGAATTGATGCAGCAGATGTATTACCAAATTTATGGACTGTTAATACTATTTGCTCTTTTTCTAATTTTAGTGCATCACCTACAGCTTTGATTATTCTATAGTTTGCTTGATGTGGGATAAAATGTTTAATATCACTAGATTCTATATTATTATGTGCTAGAATATTTTTAACATCTTTTGTAAGAGTCTTTACAGCTAATTTAAATGTTTCATTACCTTTCATCTTAACAAAGTTTAAACCCTCATCTAATACTTTTTGAGAAGCAGGATTTACACTCCCTGGTGCTGGTGTCATCAAAAAATCAGAGTAACTTCCATCAGCACTTGCATGAATATCAATAATAGCTTTATCTTTATCAGTGGTAGCACTAATTACAGCAGCACCTGCACCATCTCCAAACAAGATACAAGTACCTCTATCACTATAATCAACAATTGATGAGAACTTTTCTGCACCAACTATTAAAACATTTTTTTTCATACCTGATTCAATAAATGCTTTAGCAATAGATAAAAGATAGACAAATCCACTACATGCAGCTGAAATATCAAATGCTTGGACATCTCTAATCCCTAATTTATCAGATATAATACATGCAGTTGATGGCATATTAAAATAATCAGGTGTAACAGTAGCACATAGAACCAAATCAATATCATCAGTTGATAACCCAGAGCGTTCTATAGCCTGTTGTGATGCTTTTGCACCCATATCACTTGTATATTCATTCTCATTGGCAATATGCCTCTCTTTAATTCCTGTTCGTTTTGTAATCCACTCATCGGTAGTATCTATCATCTCTTCTAACATTTTATTATCTAATATCTTAGATGGGACATAAGCACCTATTGATATAAATGACGCATAAGTTTTTGACATAATTTTCCTTAGATTGCAAATTCATTGTAGTATATTACCATAATTAAGTTTTAATAAAATAGTAAAAATGAATTTAAATATATAAAATTGCCTCTTAAAGAGTTATTTAAATTAATATTGATATAATTTCGTGTATTCAAAAATCAAAGGAGAAAGAAATGGCAGTTTTAATTACAGATACATGTATCAATTGTGCCGCTTGTATTGACGAGTGTCCAGTAGAAGCGATTGTAGATGAGGACGATAACCCAACAGGAGAAGAGGTATACTATGTATATTCTGATAAATGTGTAGAGTGTGTAGAACATCATGATGTACCAGCTTGTGCTGAAGCATGTCCAACAGAGGGTTGTATTGTATGGGACGATGTTGTTGATGGTATGCCTCAACTTGATAGTAGAGGTGAAAAAGGCGAACCTGTAATAGAAGAGTAATCTTTGATTATAGAATAATAGTGGTGGGGCTTCCCATCACATCTACTCAATTATGTTTCAATAAAACACAATCATTTATATTATTAATATATAAAACAATCTATTTAATATTTAATCTATCAAATATAGTTATAATAAAATTTAATTTTTATGGGGGTTAGTATGAATAGAGGTAAAGTTGGAATTATTGGTGCAGGATTTGTAGGGGCTTCTACAGCTTATACATTAGCAATGTTAGGTATTGCTAGAGAGATAGTATTATATGATATTATTGCAGATGTTGCCATTGGTAAAGCCATAGATATTGGACAAGCTACAAATTTTTCATCTAAAAGTACAGTTGTAAATTATGCTATTGAACCCAAAAATATGGTTGGTTGTGATATTGTAGTAGTTACAGCAGGAGTACCTAGAAAAGATGGTATGAGTCGTTCGGATTTATTGATGATAAATGCAAAAATTGTAAAAGAGATAACAAATAATATAAATAGATACTCTCCTGAAGCTATTATAATATGTGTATCAAACCCATTAGATGTAATGACATACTTGATGCATCATATTAGTGGATTGGGTAGAGATAGAGTAATAGGAATGGCAGGGGCATTAGATGGTGCTAGAATGGCACACTATATTGCTCAAAAAAGTAGTGTAAATAGTTCTAAAGTAGATGCAATGGTATTAGGAGAACATGGTGATAATATGACACCTTATATCAAAGGTTCTAGTATATCAGGAATACCAATTTCTCAATTTATTGGAGCAAGTGATATAGAAGATATAATTGAAGACACCCAAAAAGGTGGGGCTACAATAGTTCAACATTTAGGTACTTCTGCATATTACGCACCTGCAAGAGCTATTAGTGCTATGGTAGAGGCGATATTAGATGATTCAAAGATGATTATATCATCATCTGTAGTATTAGATGGTGAGTATGGATATAAAGATACTACTCTAGGAGTACCTGTAATATTAGGTAAAAATGGAGTAGAAGAGATAATAGAACTTGATTTAGATAGTGATACAAAAGCTAAATTAGATAAATCTGTAAGCTCAATTCAAGAGAATATTGAGATACTAAAATCAAATGGCATATTTGGTTAATCTTTTTTATAGATAGCACTATCTTATCATAAATATTATTTTTTACATTAAAAAGGAGTTTTTATGATAGATAGTGATATGGCACAGATAAAAGAGCTTTTAGTCGGAGAGTTTGAGAGAGAGACCAAAAATGAGTTTCAAGCGATATATAAAACAATAAATGAGCTAAAAGAACAGACCCAACAAGAGATAGCCAAACTAGATAAAATCTTACAAAAAAAGTATCAATATTTAGAAACGAATATAAACAATCAAATAAATTCACAAAAAGAGTTTAATATCAATAAATTTAACTCTATCCAAGAAGAGATAAATATCCAACAAGAGTTTACAACAAAAGCATTTAATACTCTAAATAGTAGATTTCAAAAGAAATTAAATAGTATAAAAGATGATTATACTCAAAAAAATATCTCAAAAGAGTCTATGGCTACAATGTTTTTTGAGTATGCACTAAAGCTACAAAATGAATCTATAAAAGATAAACTTACAGAGAATATCAAATAGATGGATAGAGATTTTGAGAAATTAAGAGAATTAATTTTAAAAAAAGAGATAAATCAACTTAATAATATCATTTCAAGAGTCCAAAATATAGAAAATGCTCATAAAAAAGATATATTAATAGAACATTTATCTACCCTTATTACAGATATACTATCTAAAAATATCAAAAACAACCCTCAACAGATATACTCTATCGTACACCCATTTGTAATTAAAGGGCTAAAAGAGGAGCTAACCAAATCTTCAAATAGCGAACTCTCCAAAATCCTAGCACCCATAATCTCATCTTCTATGAAAGAACAAGTCCATAAACAAAAAGATTCAATTGTAGATGCACTATATCCTATTATGGGTAATATGATTAGTAAATATGTAACAAATGCCTTTAAAGAGATGATGGTAGATGTCAATCATAAACTCCAAGATACCCTATCATCACAAACTATCAAAAGAAAAATCAAATCCAAAATATATAATATTAGTGAAGCAGAGCTTATATTAAAAGAGTCAAACATAGCCAAAGTCAAAAGTATATTTCTAATTCACAAAGAATCAGGAATATTAATATTAGATATTCACAGAGATAATAATATAATTGAAGAACCCGAAATGGTAGCTTCAATGCTAAGTGCTATTAAAAGCTTTATAAATGATTGGATTAGTAATCATGATAAAATGAGTGAAGTGAGTGAAATTGAATATGGTAACTCATCTATTATAATTGAGAGTGCAGGAAGTAGCTATCTAGCTGTGGTAATGGATGGAAAAGCCAACTTTAAAATGCAAGAACAAATCTCTCTTACACTTACAAAAGTTGTATTAAACTACTCCATAGAGATTGCCCATTATAATGGAGACCCAGATACAATTAATAAAAAAGCTATCACATCTATACTATCTACACTATTTATTAGCAAAGAAAAAAAGCCCAAAAAAGATAATAATTTCCCTATATTTAGTACAATTATACTTCTATTTCTTATTTTAATCCCTCTATCATGGAGTGGATATAACTACTATCAAGAGTATCTAATAAAATCCAAAGAACAATCTATTATATCTTTGATATATAATAATAATATCAAAATTTATGATTTCAAAATAGAGACTAAAAATGGTAAAATTAGAGTAGATGGTATAGTATTAAATCAAAAAGAGAGTATAAAACTATCAAAACTATTATCAAATAAGAGAGTCAAAAATAATATTACATCAGTTGATTATGACTTTTTAAAAGAGTATATTCAAATCCAACTAAATCAAATCCTATTTAACTTTAATCAAAAATATAGCTCAAATATCATCTATAAAGTAGATAAATATAGCACAATAGCATTCAAAGGTAGCATTATTACAAAAGATACCAAACTTGAACTTATTAACTATCTAGGAAAAATATTTCAAAAGTACAGACTAACTTTTGATATAAAAGTTCTACCTAAATTAAAAGATAGAATATACTTTGATATATCATCATCTAAAATAGAAAATAGATATATTAAACTCTTAGATAATATAGCTAATCTATTAAAAGTCCATAATAGTTATAATATCAAAATCACAGGATATACAGATATTATAGGTAACAGTAGATTTAATAAAATATTATCATCTCGCAGAGCATATAGAGTAAGAAATGAACTTATAAAAAGAGGTGTCAATATAAATTCTATTATAATTACCAATCAAGCCACACCACCAGAAGATATTTCAAATGTATTAAAAGAGAGAGAGTTATCAAGATGTGTTAGGTTTAATTGGGAGATGAAAAAAGGTAATAATATTTTAAAAAAGTTGAGAGTGAGTACCAATTCGTATTAATATTATCTCCTTTTATTTTCATTAGACTTCTTGCAAAACTCATCGGAAATGATGGCTTTAGCCTAATAAAAAGCTGGAGCTAAAGCACCAATTCCAAGTTTTGCAAGAAGTCTATTCCAACTCAATCAATTTGTAGCTCAAATATGCTACAATATATAAAATAATTTAAAAAAAGGCTATAATATGACATTAAATGCAACAGTTAGAGCAAGAGTAGATGAGCAGTTAAAATATGAGGTTGAAGAGATTTTAAAACAGATTGGACTTACTACTTCACAAGCAATTACTCTTTTTATGAATCGTATTCGATACGAAAAGGGTATTCCTTTTGAGTTAAAAATTCCAAATGCTACAACAATCAAAGCTATGGAAGAGGCAAATAATAATGATGGAGAGATGGTCAGTTTTGATGAGTTTTTAAAAGAGGAAAAAACCCATGTTAAAACTCTTTAGAACCAAAACTTTTTTAAAAGAATATAAAAAGATAAAGTTTACAGATAAACTATATTTGAAATATGTTGTCTATATGACAACTCTTTTAAAAGAGGATTCCTTGCCCCAAGAGGCAAAAGACCACCCTCTAAAAGGAAACTATTCAGATTATAGAGAGTTTCATATTAGTGGTGATTTACTTTTAATTTATAGAGTTGAAGATGAGATATTAAAACTTATAAGAATAGGGAGCCATTCAGAGCTTTTTGACTAAAAAATATAAAGAGGTGTTGGGTTTAATTGGGTGATGAAGAGTAGTAGATTATTATCTACTCCTAACTCCAGTAAATCAAAGTAATCTCTGAAGATGAGCCTAATCTCATCTTTGGACCCCAAAAGCCTATTCCACTATTTACATAAATTGCCTCTTTGTTTGAGAGTTTATGTAATCCTTTGACATATATTTGATTTAGTTTGACTAGATATGAGAATGGGAATATTTGACCTCCATGTGTATGACCACTTAGTATTAGATTTGGTTTGAGGTTATCTAGTTTTATTATCTGTCTTGGTTGGTGCATTAATAGTAGTGTAGGTATATTTGGGGTGAGAGATTTTTTTACTTTTTGGGTATCTGGTATAAATTTATCTACTTTATATCCAAAATAATCATATAATCCTGCTATATTAAATCTACGGTTTTTATCTCCTACTTCTATTGAATTATTTTCTAATACAGTTATGCCTATACTTTTGACATAGCTTATAGCATCTTCTATTCCATGAAAATATTCGTGATTTCCTACTATATAAAATGTCCCAAATCTACTTTTGAGATGAGATAGATGAGATAGGCTATCTTTAATATCTTTTACAGGTAAATCAATTAAATCTCCTGTGATTGTGATAAAATCTGCATCTAAATTATTAATTCTCTCTACACTTTTTTTGACAAACTCTTCATCAATTAATCCTCCAATGTGCATATCACTTATTTGGACTATTTTATATGGTTTATCAAAAAGGTTTTGATTGAGATTTATATTTATAATTATCGGCTCTTTTTGACCTCCATATATTGCACCTCCCCAATAAGCCCCACTAACTGCCACTACTCCTATATCACTACTCTTTTTAAAAAACTCTCGTTTGCTATTATCAAAAGGGATAGAGTGTTGAAGTATATGAACAAACTCATATAAAATAATAGTAACAAAAAACAGAAATCCAATCCCTAGAGAGGTAGAGAATATAAAGTATAAATCATTTGATATAGTGATAAAATATCTACCAACTATATATCCTATAATACCAATAAAATTTAATATTACAAATATTTTGATACCCAAATATACTCTTTTACTAACATCTAATCTTTTGACTACCCTTTTACAAATACCAATATGAAGAAGAGCCATAATTATCATTATAGCAATAGGAAATATAACCGTTGTTTTCATCTACTTTAAAGCCTTTTTGTTAATATCTGTTGAATTAATTATTTTCTTTATTATATCTAAAATTCAAAATTATTCTAAACAAAGATAAATATAGTAAATTTTGGTTATGTAAATTGATTAATAGCTAATTTTAGGTAAAATTTCATAAATTAGAATAAAGGAAAGATATGAAAAAGATAATTTTATTGGTATCATTGATATTTATTTTTACATCTTGTACGCAAGAGACTCAAAATAAATTAAGTCGTTCTTTACAAAACTGGACAGGTACTGCAGGTGTATTAGAGGTATATGCAGGTGAAAAGTTGGTAAAACGATTTATGAAAATAGATAAGCTTTCAACTGCTTATGGTACAGATGCAGGAGAGGCTAGACCATATAGATATGGATATGGACATAATGATAAAAACTTTAATGGTAAAATAGATGAGGGTGAAGAGAAGGTATATTTTGAATTCTCAGATTACTCTACAAATTATATTTTTTATGAGGATAAATAAAATATGAAAGTAATTGCAACAAAACAAGCACCAGAGGCAATTGGACCATACTCACAAGCTATTGAGGTAAATGGAATGATATATACATCAGGACAAATCGCATTAGATGAAAAGGGTGTATTAGTCGCAGATGATATAGAAAATCAGACTCATCAAATAATGAAAAATCTTTTTTATGTATTAGAAGAGGGTAGAAGCCATTTTAATGATGTGATTAAATGTAATATTTTTCTCAAAGATATGAATGATTTTGATAAAGTCAATAAGATTTATGCACACTATTTTGGTCTTCATAAACCAGCTAGAAGTACAGTTGAGGTGAGTAGATTACCAAAAGATGTACTTATTGAGATAGATTGTATAGCATTAGCTAATACAGAAATGCATTTTTAAAAGAGACTTAAAGATTATTTAGATATAATCCAACACTTTTTTAAAATAATATAGAGATAAAGGGTTTGCAATGAACGCAATCATAAAATCAGATGGGCAACAATTTAAAGTTAAAGAGGGTGATATAATCTGCTTTGACAAAATGAGTTTAGAACCAAAGAGTGAAGTAGAGTTTAAAGAAGTTCTTGCAATTGATAACGACGGAGAACTAACTATTGGTATGCCACTTGTTGAGGGTGCTTTAGTTAAGGGTGAAGTTATTAATGAAGGTAGAGATAAGAAAGTTATCATCTACAAAAAAAGAAGAAGAAAAGACTCTAAGTTAAAAAGAGGTTTTAGAAGAGATTTTACAAGAGTAAGAATTACTTCAATCGTAGCATAATTTAAGGAGAAGATATGGCACATAAAAAAGGTCAAGGTTCTACACAGAATAATCGTGATTCGGCTGGTCGTAGATTAGGCGTAAAAAAATATGGTGGGGAAGCAGTAATCCCTGGAAACATCATCATTAGACAAAGAGGTACAAAAGTACATCCAGGTAATGGTGTTGGTATGGGTAAAGACCACACAATTTTTGCACTTATTGAAGGTGTTGTAAAGTTTGACAACAGAACTGCTAGACAAAAGAAAGTTTCTGTAGTTCCTGCATAATTCAATATTATTCCTATCATCTTGATAGGAATAAATAATATATTACGAAAAGAAATATTTAGATTCCACTATTTCATTTATATTAAAATTATCTTTATTTATGTATTGAATATTTTCTAATGTTATTATATATTTCTCTTCTATTTCATTTTTTAGTTTATTAAGAATATCAACATTAAACATATCTATAAAACTATTTTTAATAGCTTTTTGTAACTTATCAATATCACAAGCATGAGTACCAAATGAATCATGTATTGTAGCAAAAGAGTCTATATTATACTTTTCATTTGATTTTAGAATTGTAAGAAATAGATGAGTAGCATCTAAAGAGTGGGTAAAGTTTGGGGCTATCCCTTTTCTTTGTTCTTTAATATCTATTTTATCAGTAGGTATTTTTATCTGTATTTGTCTCTTTTTACCATTATATTTAGTGTTAATTTTTTCATTTTTCATTTTAAACTCCTCTTGAATTACTTTTAATCCAATTATAGGAGTAGTCCATCTAATCTCTCTGTTTTGAGTAGATATTTGTTTAGCTATATCTTTCATCCATTTTTTATATATATTTGATGAAGATAACTCTATTTTAATAGCTTTATTTATCATATCTCTTAGATAAGTTGATACTCTATCTATCTCTTCTTCATTAAATTTTAACTCTTGATTTAATTTATTTTTGATAAAATCCTCTAATTGTATCTTTTTAGCATCTTTTCCTGCCCCATAAACTTCTGTCATTACATTTTTTTTGGTTAAATTTCTATTAATATAGGGCTTTATCTTCTCTAACTCCTCTATATTCTCATAGCTATTATCATTTTCTATAAGTTCTATTGTTTTCTCTGCTACATCTTTATAAATATCATTTGGTTCTGTTTGATTTGTAGTTGGAATTACATTTACTTTTTTTGCCCCTTTGCTATCTCTTAGAAGTGCTGTAATATGTTGAAATCCATTGTTTGACCCGTCCATTGCGATTGGTAGGGCTGATTTAAACTCTTTTGGATTATTTATAAACTCTCTATATTCATAAGCAAATGCCAAAAAGCTAAAAGGTTTATCTGCCTTTTTTAAAAACTTATTCTCAAATTTATTATCAGTATCAAATATAGCTAATATATTATCTCTATTATCATCTACCCATTTAACTCTATCATCAAATGATATTTTATCCTCTCCATATAGATTAGCCCCATGGATTTTAAACCATCTCTCTCCACTCTCTCCAAGAGCTTTTTTTGTAGCAAATCTTAGAAGTGATTTTGCAAAGTCATCTCCTTGAGGATTAAGTAGTGGTTGGGCAGGATATACTCTACCTCTAAAATCAACTTGCCATACAAAATATATCTCACTATAATCTTTGAATTTTTTTGCTTTTTTTAATATCTGTTCTTTTAGATTGATTTCACTATCTAATTTATTAATCTCTTTTAGATAATTATAATATATCTTCTCTTTCTCTTTTTTTTCATCTATTTTAGGTTGAAGTTTCTCTTTTATATCTTCTTCTAAAAAGCCAATATCTTTTAAAAGTTTTCTATTTGAGGCTAACTCTATTCTTATCTTTTTAAACTCTTGATAACTTACTTTTTTATTTTGAATTAACTCTTTTTTATCTATTTTAGTTTCTTCTTTTAGAGATTTAAGGTAAATATCCAACTCATCAATTATATCACTATTTATCTGCCATTTTGTATTTTGAATAATATTTACAGCTTTTAGTAATTTGGGGCTAAATTTATCTTTTTGGCTTTCGATATTTGCTTTATCTCTTTTGGTTGTGCTTTTCATTATATATAAATCAAACTTAGGAGAACTCTCCTCATCTTTGATAAATCCACCATCATCTATATTTGTCCAAGGTGTAGGTGGGACTATCATTGGTTCAAACGATGGAGAGATAAACTTTAGCATACTATTATATATACTCTTTGTATTTTTTTCAAACTCTTTGCTAAATTTAAGATTTTTAAACTCACCATCTTTTTGATACTCCTCTAATATATTAGCCTCAATCAATAGACTAAATGGAGACTCTCCTATATTTATCTCTGTATCATTCTCCCACTCTTCTATATCTATTTTATCTCTTTTGTATTTAAATGCGATATGTTCAAACAACTCTTCACTAATTTTCTTTATAATAAATTGTTGGCTTGTAGAGTTATCTTCATTATCTTGTAAATCTTTTTGTAATATATTAGATAGAGATTTAAAGGTTATCCAAGCAACTTCTCCACTACTTAATAGAATTGTCCCTAAAGTAAATTCATACTCTTTTTGTTTAATATTTAACTCCTCTATACTATTATCTAAAGACATATTTTTTTCTTTTAAAATATTATATACTATTTTGATAATATCATCATCTTTTAATTTATATATAGATTTGAAATTTATAGCCTCTTGTAGTTTAGGTGCTAACTCTTTGGCTTTTCTTTTTAAATTTGAATCTTTTAAATTATCTTCATTATACAATTTACATATCCTATCTTTATATTTATCATTTATAAATATTTTTTCTATAATTTTAGGTAGCTTTTCATCTCTTAATTTACTAATCTCTTGTTCCATAGGTTTAAGATACTTTTTGAAAAATGTATCTTCAATAGTTTGCCTTCCATTTCTCTGTTTTCTTTCTATATCTTTTTTTATTTTAATCTCAAAATCATCTATTGTTAATTTTTGTAGTTCCAACTGTTTTTTTCTAAGTTTCATTTATAATCCTAATATTTATCTTTTTATGATTATATCTAAATTCAAGAATTTTCAAAGTATTGACATATAGAAAAAAAAGGAGTTTCAATTATGATTTGTGTAATTATCAAAGCTATTTGTGATGAACTGTAATTTATGTGTAGCTTGAAATAGCTACTTACTATTTAATAATAAAAGGATTTAATATGAGATTTGAGGAATTAACAACTGTTTATCTACCTCCTCTATTTTGGTTGTAGTATTAGTTTAGTTGCCTGAGATGGCTAGAAATATCCAAATTCAAGGATTTTCAAAGTATTGACATATAGAAAAAAAA
The DNA here is from genome assembly GCA_027065045.1 of Campylobacteraceae bacterium. Lineage (GTDB taxonomy): Bacteria > Campylobacterota > Campylobacteria > Campylobacterales > Sulfurovaceae > FS08-3. Next base: position 18,929 of record JAMOOX010000127.1, read on the forward strand.
ATAAAAGGATTTAAATGATACCAGTTTCTGCTGTTGCCACTATTATTGGTGCAATTATTACTTCTTGTAAAAAGTAGTAAATGATTTAGATTTATGTGTAGCTTGTAAAAGTTACTAACTTAATATATAAAAAGGATTAAAATGATGCCATTTATACCTGCTGTTGCTATTATTAGTGCAGTTGCAGTTGCTTGTAATAGTAGTAAGTAATTTAGATTTTATGCGTAGCTTGAAAAAGTTATCAAATTAATATAAAAAATAAAAGGAGTTTCTATGGGTGTATGTATCTGTTTCCCAAGAGTATAAGTAAATATAATTTATGTGTAGCCTGAAATGGTTACTAATTTTAATAATAAAAGGATTTAATATGAGAGTATCTTATCATGCAGGTGAGAGGTTTTTGCAGAGAGTTTTTCAATTTAAGGAGTACACCAAGAAACAGGTTATTAATGCTATGCAATTAATAGAGAAAGATATATCTAATATCCAGTATCGTAGTTCCCACTTTGTATTGCCATCTTTTCCAAATTACCAATGTGTAGTATCTGATAATACTTTAGTGACTATCATCCCTAAGAGGGGATAGCTCTATGCGTAGCTTGAAAAAGCTATTTTTTTTTGCTTTTTAATATATTTAATATTATATGGATATTATTCTTTATCTCTTCATTGGTAAAATTCCCACTACCAAATCCAAAGAAACCAAAACCACCACCATAATATACTTTTTTTTCTTTTATATTATCACTATAATAATCTACAAGAAGCTTTATATCTCTACCATAATATATAAGTTCATCACCTCTATATATTAATATATTTTTACCATATAATCTATCTACTATTGCAGAAAATTTTGAGGTTAATGCTTCTAATAATACAATATCATCATATTTTTGTGCTAAATTAATTGATTTTATTGCCAACTCTTCATCTTTAGTCGTTACACCTTGTGCTTTACGGTCTTTTTTGCGTATCTCATCTATCTCTTTTTGTGTAGCACCAAAATTAACCATAGCAGGAATATATCCACTATCATTTAAGGCTATTAATTTATCTTTTCTACTTAAATTTATACCTAATATATTAGCAACTTGTTCTAATGAGCTTAATTTTGATTGTTGTTCATTATGATGGTCTATTGTGATATAGTTCAATGGTGGGGCTATATCTTCTATTAACTCTATACCTATATATAGATAATTATTTTTGATATTATTTATATAGCTACTTAGTTTTGCACCCCAAGATAGATTATTATCTATATAGCTTTGATTATATCTATCTAATAGTTTTTTGATAGTTTTCATCTCTAAATCATATCCACCTAATAAAAACATTCTTTTTTTAATTTCAAAAAAGTTTGATACTTTTTTATCAAATTTTTTACTACCAAAAACATAACCATTATAGATATTAATAGAGTTTGTAATTGCTCTTAGTTTAGCTTTTTCTCCAAACACTACCTTTGGTTTTCTAATTTTATTACTATTATTTGGATGAATATTAACAATAATATTCTTACTATCATCTCCAAAATAGCCCAATAACGAATCACTTTTATATATAATATCTTGTGCTGATATATTATCTCCTAATTTACACTCTATAGTATATATATGATTATCTTTGATAGCTAATATATCAAACTCATTATTTACAAACTCATCTTCTACACTATTAAATAAAACAATCACACCTATTTTTATATCATCAAAATTATATTTGATTAAGTTAAGATATATAAACTCTTCAAATAAGATACCAAAATAACTAACATCCTTAATAGCTTTATAATTACTATCTATCATATTTAATTTTATTAAGATATTTATAATAATAGGATATTTTGAAGCTATATCTTCTAATCTATTTTGCTGTAAATATCTTCTTACTCTAAAAAGTATATTAAAATCACCAAATAAAGTATTAATATACTCCTTTCTTTTGAATATATTATCTTGATTTACCTCTGATGTGATGTGATACCCTAAAGATGAAATAAACTTATCTATATTCATATTATTTGTAATAGTATGATTGCTAAAACCAATACTATCTATCAGATTATAGCTATTTTCAAACTTATCATAAGCAATTATTTTACCACCACACTTAATAACCACCCCAGATAATATCACAAGTAAAGCCGTATCACTACCCGTAGCATTTAGATATATATCTTCGCTATTTAGAGATATAATATCTTTTTGAATAGATAACATATCAGACTTACTATCCTCATCTAACTCCATCATCTCTATTTCCAAAGAGAAGTTTTTAATCCATTTTTTCAATCTATTAGCAGTAAACTTATCTTTATCATCATATATAAGAATATGTCTTTTTGTTTTATCCTTAAACTCATATATTATTGGTGTAAGTTCATGTAACTCTCTATTTAATATAGTTATTAGTGTCATTTTAATCTAATCTTCAAATTTAATTTATATAATATGATTATACTATTAAAAGGTTTAATATGTCAAATATAATTAGTTACCACAATTTTATGTTTCCATTTAGGTTTGATAAGATTATAGAGTGTTTTGATGATAGACATCAATACTATAAGAATAAAGAGTTTGATGAGAGAGTATTAATAGATAATAAGTTTAAAAAAAGTTTAGAAGATAATAATTGGAAATATAAGAAGTTTAATATAAATAATAGTTTAGACTATAATGAGATAGCTTATTATTATGACTTTGTCAAAGATAGTCTATTTAATATTAAAGATTTTGATGAAAAAGATAAAGCAACTTCATACTATTTTACAAAAAATATCCAAGAAAATAGTAAATATATTATTAAAATATCTAAAAAAGAGTATATATTAAATCTAACCTCTATATCATTAAGAATTTTTGATACAGGAGTAGGAATATTATCATTTGAAACAGAGAATATTAACTATTCAGATATTAAAGATATACTTAAAATTAATGATTTTGGAAGACGAATATATCCACAATTTTTAGGAGATAATTTTAATATAGATGCTACTCAAAATGCTTTTTTACCAGAGTATTTAGAAGTAAATGGTATAAAAGAAGATTTTAATAGGGAGTATAAAAAACTTGATATTGAGTTAGCTAGTTTTATTACAGAAATTTTAGGAGATACATTTAGTACCCAAAAGAGTAAAAAAAATAAATATTTTATTCAGCCATTATTAGATGATAGAATGTTTGTTTTATGTTGGTATGGTAGTGGTAAAGCTTCTAATGAAATAAAACGAAATTGGAAAGAAAATGATAATTGGTATAAATTTGTATTTATAGATGGTGTGGAGAAAATGGTTCAAGATAATTCTATGCAAAATAAACTTATAGAACAATCAACCTATACTAGATGGAATGATTATGGCACATTTTATGGAATAACTAGATACTCTTTTGTATGTTTAACAGATAGGAAATTTTTTGGAACAAATATTATATCAAATCATATAAAAACCATCTATTTTCAATTAATAATATTACTATTAGCCCAAAGAGGCTCAATTTTAAGATTTTCAGATGAGATTACAGCTATTTCAGATATTAATCAAGAGGATGAAATATCTAAAAATATATCAGTTTTATATAAAAACTACCTAAGATTTAAAAATAAATTATATTTCAAAGAGGTAACAGCACAAGAACAAGGTATAGAACTATATGATAAAGCAAGAGAGATAATGAGAATAGATAGTGATATAACAGATTTATCAAATGAGATACTATCACTAAATAGTTATGCTTTTTTCCTTGAAGAGAGAGAAGAGAAAAAGCAAATGAATAAACTTACTAAACTTGGAACAATTTTTTTACCAGGGACATTTATTGCAGGTGTATTTGGAATGAATATTTTTCCCGAGAATTTCCTTAATAATATAATAACTGGTTTTGTATTAGCTTTTGGGAGTATTATAGGACTAACATATTATCTTGCAAAGATTAATGATATTAGTATAAAAGATTTTTTTACAAAGGATAAAAATGAGTAAATTTAAAGTAGAATTTAAACTAAAACAGCACACACCAATTATTCACTTCCAAAGTGACCAAATAGGAGCGACTTTAAGGGCTACGGAACTTAAACCTAAATTTGATAAGTTTTTGATAGAACAATTTGAAAAAGAAGAGATTAATTATGAAGAGTTTCTTATCCCTCAACAAGATAAGGCTTTGGATTATAAGGTTAAAATTGAGCCTAACATATCTCAAAATCAAGCTATAGATAAAAATAAAAATAAAAATCCTCTATTCTTTGGGAATATGGGAGATGGTAAAGATAAAAAATTTAAAAATCCTAATAAAACTTTTAAAATAGAATTTTTTAGTTTTAAACCAAAGATTATAGAAGTTATAGAAAAGTATTTTGAAGCTTTTTTAGCTAATACTAACTTTGGGACAAGACAATCAAAAGGATTTGGAAGTTTTTATATAGATAAAAAAGATTTTAATAAAACTCTAATTCCATATACAGTTTATAGCTTTTCTTCAAAAGATTGGCAAGAAAATATAGGACTTTTATATAAATTTCTAAGACAAGGGATAAATTTAACAGCAGGAATAGGTAACCCTTTTTATACCAAACCTGCTATTTTTACTTATGCCAGAAGTAAAAGTTGGGAATGGGATAAAAAAGCTATTAAAAGTGCATATTTTAGTGCTACTTTAAGTTCTCAAATATCAACACATGATAGTGATATATTAACTTATACATCAGGTACAAAATATCTATTAAGAGATTTATTTGGTCTTTCAAGTTCTCAAGAGTGGAAAAGTTATGGGAGAACGATAAAAAAAGAAGATATAAATATAGATGAAAATAATAAACCTATTATAGAGCGATTTAAATCACCTATTACTTTTAAAATAATAGATAATACGGTATATTTTTGGGTAAATAATAGCTATAAATCTATATTAAATCAAACTTTTAATATAAAAGCTGGTAGGCTAAATAATACTCTTAATCTCTCAACCCCAAATAATGAGTTTAATTTTGAAGAGTTTTTAGATTTTGCTATTAATATCAAACTGAATACCCATATTAATAGCAGTTTTCATGATGCGGATAAATTTCGTGATTTAAAAGAAATATTAAATAAGATAAAGGCTTCAAAATGAAATATATAGCACTAACAATAGGACCAATTTATAAGACACTCTCAAATGCAAAAAAACCTAAAGAGCTTTTTTCAAGTAGTTATATTTTCTCTTATATTATGAAAGAGATTATAAAAGAGTTTAGAGATAGAGAGTTTATTACTCCATATATTAAAGATGATAATGTATTTGATGATAGTGATATAGGACTCTTTCATGATAGATTTATATTTATATCACAAAGTGGAGATATAGAGAAACTTCCAAAAATTATAGATGAAGTTTTAAATCATATTGCTACTAAATTAGAGTTAAATCTCAAAAGTATAAAAGAGTATTTACAAATTAACTATTTAGAAAAAGAGTTAGAAGATAGTGATAACCCTATTTTAAAAATTACTCCATATCTTGATACTTTAGAGCTTTTTTATCAAACAACACAAGATATTAGTTTTGCTAATGCCCTAAGACGAAAAAAAGGGGATATAGATAACTTTCTTACAGATGGTAAAAATATTATTGATGACCTTAAAAGATTATCTTATAATAATTATTTTTGTGTAGTTCATGCTGATGGTGATAAAATGGGTCAAGCTATCTCAAATAAAGATAATATAGAAGATGTATCAAAATTACTTTTTGAATATTGTAACTATTCACACCAAAAAATCAAAGAGTTTGGAGGACAAACTATTTTTGCTGGTGGTGATGACTTACTATTCTTTGCTCCTGTTGTTGGTAAAGATAATACAACTATATTTAATCTTTGTGAAATTATAGGAGATGATTTTAAAAATAAATTTAAGTTAAAAGGTGGTGCTACTTTAAGTTTTGGAATTAGTGTCAATTATATTAAGTATCCTCTATATGAAGCTCTTGAAAATAGTAGAGAATTATTATTTAGTAAGGCAAAAAATGATAAAAGAAATAATATAGCCTTTAGAGTAACTAAACATAGTGGGCAATCTTTTGAAGCAGTTATTCATAAAGGAGATGATAAGGTTTATCAAAAATTCTTAGAGTTTGTAGCCATAATTACAGATGATAAAAAAGATAAAAACTTCTTACACTCAATTCATCATAAAATAGATACTTATAAAACTACTATTAATCAAATTAAAAATAATAAAGTCAAACTTCAAAACTTTTTTGATAACTATTTTAATGAGTATGGACATCAAGATTATAAACTATTTTTTGAGACAATTGTAGATTTTATCCATAGTTCACAAGATTTAGATTTGGTTTATTCTACCCTTAGATTTATTAAATTTGTAAAAGGAGATAAAGAGTGATAAATATAGAGAATATTAAAAAAGAAATCGTTCAAAGACTTAAACCAATAAATGCAAATAAGATTATTCTCTTTGGTTCTTATGCTTATGGTACTCCAAATAAAGATAGTGATTTGGATTTATGTATTATCAAAGATAAAATAAATTCCAAAATCAAAGAAAAAAGAGAGATAAGAAAACTTTTGAATAATATTGATATGCCTATGGATATATTAACTTTAGAAAACAATTATTATCTTTCTCATAGTGATAAAAATTGGATAAATACTCCTCTATATGATATAAGAACTAAAGGAGATATTTTATATGAAAAAAAATGATATAAAAAATAGTGCAGATATGTTTTTGTATAAAGCGAATATAGATTTTAATAGTGCTAGACATCTATACTCTTTATTTAATAGAGATGAGGTAGATATAGATATTGAAAAAGTCTATTTTGACCTACAACAGAGTGTTGAAAAACTACTAAAAGCATTATTATCATATCATAAAATCAATGTACCTAAAATTCATGATATAAATAAGCTAATTAAAGATTGTATAAATAATAATATTTTGCTTATAGAAAATGTAGAATTATTAATAGACCTTTCAGACTATGCTGTTGAGGGTAGATATGATATTATTTGTGATAATATAGAAGAAGCAGATGATTATTTTCTAAAAGTAGAAGAGTTACTACTATTTACAAAAAAATACTTAGGAGATAAAATATGAGATATTTAATTACACTTACACCATTAGAGCCATTTTTCTTTGGTGGAGATATTACATTTGGAAAATTTAAAAAACTTTTTGCAAAACTAAAGAAAATTAAGTTTACAAGTAGTCCCAAAGTATTAACCTTACGAGACTTTGAATATCATAGGATTGAGTTTTACAAGAAGTCTAAAGATGAAAATAATAGCTCTTATTTAGTCCAATCAAGATATTTTCCACAACAGAGTGCCATTTTAGGAATGATAAGAAAAGAGATGTTAATCCAAAAAGGTTATCTTACAACCAAAAGAAAAGGCGAATGGATAGATAAAAGTCTAAAAGAAGAGGCTAAGAAATTTATAGGAGATAGTAAATTTGAGTTTGATACTAAACAAGATTTTGGAGTTTTTAAAAATATATCTCCTATCTTTTTGCTAAGAGGAGATAAGAAATTTATTAAAAAAGTAGCTATTGATAAATATAGTGATGGATTGTTAGAAGGTTATAATCCAAAAGAGGATATTTATAATAACTTTATACCAATTGATAATGGTAAGCCTCTAAAAACAGAAGATATTTTTAAAGAGGTAAAACAGATTGGAAACTCCAAAAATGATAAAGAGGATTCTCTATTTAAAAAAACAAGCTATATCTTAAAAGATAACTTTAAATTTGCTTTTTATATAGAGTCCGATTTTGAATTAAAAGATGCCTTTATAAACTTAGGTGGAGAGAAATCTACTTTTCAAATGAGTATTATAAAAACAGATGATACTTTAGAGTATAGAGATAAAAATGGTTATCTTACACTATTAAGTGATGCTTATATTGATATAGATATTAGAGATAATTGTGATTTTGCAATTACTAGTGAAATATCTTTTAATTATCTACAAAATAAGTTTCAAGAAAATGGTAAAAAGATTTTTGATAAATCACCTAAAACAAGATTTTTATATGAAAAAGGCTCGGTTTTTATTAACCCAACAGATAAATTATTAGAAAACTTAAATAAACCAAATCTGCAAAAAATAGGGTTAAATATAGGAAGTTTAAAATGAGTGAATTAGATAAGATAGAAGAGTTAGAAAAAGAGATAGAGGCTTTAAAATGTACTAAAGATAGCATTATCCCTAGCTATTCATATAGCAAAATTAGATTTTCTGATTTAAAAAAGGTTGTTACTCTCAAAAGATTATATGATAATGATATTTTTGATAAATGGTTTAATAATAATATTGATATTTCACAAAGCGATAAAGAATTTTTATCTAATCTTATATCAAAATTCTCTTTTTTAATAGAGAGTTATAAAGAAGAAGATTTAAAAATCAAATTTATATCACCTATCTTAAACAGAGTAGATTTTTTATCAAAAGAGAAAGAGATAAGAGAGTATTATAATGAAAAAATGATATATAAAAGTGAGAAATTTATCTTCAATGGTGAGACTGATTTTATGATAGCAAAAGGTTTAGAAGAGAGCGAAAAACCATATTTCTTTATTCAAGAGTTTAAAAAATCTATCAAAAATGATGACCCAAGACCACAGCTTTTAGCAGAACTTATCTCTGCTATTGAACTAAACGGTAATTTATCTATCAAAGGGGCTTATATAGTGGGGGCGATTTGGAATTTTGTTATTTTGGAGAAAGTAGATAAAGAGAGCTATACTTATACCATTAGCCATAATTTTGATAGCACAAAGATAGATGAATTAGAAGATATTTACAAAAATTTAATATTTATAAAAAATGAAATTCTAGGAGAAAACAGTGAAAACTAAACTTTATACAATAGAGACATTAACAAATTTACATGTAGGTGCAGGTGATTTAAATTTTGATATAATTGATAATCAAGTCCAAAGAGATGATATTACAGAGTTGCCAATTATTCATAGTAGTAGTCTAAAAGGTGCTTTTAGAGAGGCTTTTAGAGAAGATAATATAGAAGCTAAAAACTCTGAAAAGTATATATTTGGTCAAGAGAATAACTCAAATGAGACTCAAGCAGGGGCTTATAAATTCTTTGAAGCACAACTTTTAAGTCGTCCTGTAAGAAGTAATAACAGAGCATATTTTAATGCTACAAGCCCAAAAGCAGTTAAAAACTTTTTGGAAGCTATTGAAAATTTTAAAATAGAGTTTGATAATGAGTTAAAAACTAAATTAGAAGAGTTGTCAGAATTAAATCCAACAGACTCTAATCCTTTGATTTTTGAAAATATAGCAGATACTATACTTGAAGATAATACAGCTATCTATAAGAGTTTTAAGACTTCAAAACTACAAGAACTTTTAGGAGAGAATATAGCACTATTTAGTGATAAAGATTTTAAAGAGTTAGATTTACCTGTACTTGCTAGAAATCAACTTGAGAATGGAGAGAGCAAAAACCTTTGGTATGAAGAGGTTGTACCAAAAAAATCTAAATTTTTCTTCTTTGTTGGTATGCCTGATAATTTAGATAAATCAGATAAAAAAGAGAAACTTGATGGATATAATAATAAATTTGAAAAATTATTAGAAAATCCTATTCAAATTGGTGCGAATAAATCTATTGGTTATGGATTTTGTAATATTACAAAGGTTTCAAAATGAGTAAAAGAAGTATAGAAAAATATATTCCTAAGGCTATGGAAGTTTTAAAAGAAAACTTAGAAGGTGGTATATTCCCAAAAGAGTATAATGGATATATTTCAAGTTTTGGAGCAAGTGTAATTCAAAGTGGGCTAAAACCAACATTAGCACTCTTTGAAAATAAAAATAATACAGATAGATATAAAATAGTAGAGTTTATATTTGAAATTTTCAAAAGATATAATAATATAAATACAGAAGAGATTTTATTAATAAACTATGTTATAAATAATAATAAAGATAATCTAAAAAAAGAGATTTTAGATATATCAATTGCTCTTAAATTAACTTTAAGAACTTTTAAAAAGGGGAACTAAATGAGTAATTTAGGTTGGCAATTTTATAAGGGATATTTTAGAGATATTAATTGGAATAATATAGATGAAACAGCTATATCAAAAAAAGTAGATGATATTATAAATAGTCCTATCACAATAGAGGCAAGTGAGCCTTTAGGAAATATCCACTTTAAAGCCTCTACAACCTACCCTGGGTTAATTTTGGGTAGTGGCTATCTTCATGAATTACCATCAATTAAGGGTCAAGCAATATTAGGCTTTGATTTTGATTATACTTCAGGATTGCCTATTATTAGAGGAAGTAGTATCAAAGGTGTATTACGAAGTGCTTTTAAACATCAAGATTATATTAAAGATTTGCTTTCAAAACAAAAAATAGAAGTTAAAAAACTAGAATTAGAAATATTTGGTCAAGATAATGATAGTAATCAAGTATTACAAGGCAAAGATATATTTTTTGATGCTACAATTATCCATGGTGACAGAATTTTAGAAGATGATTATCTTGCACCTCATGGAGATAATCCACTTAAAAATCCAACTCCATTAAGATTTATAAAAGTTGCACCAAATATAACTTTTAGATTTAATTTTCAATTAAGTGATGGGATTATCTCAAAAAAAGAGAAAGCTTTACTGTTTGGACAAATTTTATATGATTTAGGAGTTGGGGCAAAAACAAATGTAGGATATGGTAAATTTAATGATAGACTTACAAAAGATAGATTAGAAGATCAACTTAAAAAGAATGAAAAAGAAGAGCAAGAAAAAAAAGATGCTAAAGAGAAGATAATAGAAGATGAAAAAAATGCTAAGAAACTAGCCTCTATGTCTCCAATAGATGCTTTAAAAGAGCAAATTAAAAGTTTATCAGATAATAAAGATATATATGATTTATTAGTTGAAAAAAAGATAAAAGATAAAGATTTAGAGAAGTTTGTATTAGCTCAAATTGGAGCAAAACCAATAAGAAATAGACCAGCAAGAAGGAGATGGGCAATTAAAATTTATGAATTTTTTGGATTATAACCCATGCTAACCACTCCATACAAAAAAATATTCTCAAAAGCCTCTCTAAAAGAGGCTTTAACTCTTATCAAATCCAAAGGTTCAGGCATAGATAAAGAGTTTCTTGATGACTTTAAAAAGTATGAGAAACTACATATCAAAGCTCTTAATAATGAGCTTTTAGATGGTATCTATTCACCTGAACCTATCAAAAAAATATCTATTCCCAAAAATGATAAAGAGTATCGTCCTATTGCTTTGGCATCTGTAAGAGATAAGGTAGTCCAAAGGGCTTTGGTAATGGCTATTGAACCATATTTTGATAAGCTTATGAGTAATAAAAGCTATGGATATAGACATGATAAAAGCTCTCTCAAAGCTATTGGTAGATGTAGTGATTTTATTAATCGTGGCTATTTTTGGGTATATAAAAGTGATATTGATAACTATTTTGAGACTATTAATCATGATAGATTACTTAATATTTTGGGTTCTCATATAGAGGATAAAAAGATTATCAAGCTTATATCTTTGTATCTTGAAAATGGAGGATTTAAAAACTATAACTATATAGACCATAATAAAGGAGTCCATCAAAGAGATATATTATCTCCACTTCTAAGTAATATTTATCTCAATGAGATGGATATGTTTTTGGATATAGGAGATGATAAGAGTTATAAGGCTTATATTTTTGAGCATGGATTTAGTTTTTTAGGAGTCCATTTCAAAGACAAAGATAAGAGTATAGATAATGAGAGATTATTAAAAAAAGTCTCTAAATTATTTGAGATAGCAAGAGAATCTAAAAATCCAAAAGAGTTTGTATCTAAAGTTAATCTATTTTTAGATGGAATTCAACGCTATTATCTCAAAATAATCAAACCTAATTCAACACAATTTGAATTATTATATAATGCTATTATAGACTCATCTGCTCAATTTGTATTTTTACAAAGAAAAGCAGAGAAACTTAAAAATAAAAAAGATTTCAAAGAGCCATTTATAGATTTATATCTATTAAAAGAGACATCTATTACACAACATAAAGATATAGTAGAGAGAATTATATCAAGAGGATTTGAAAAGTATTTAGCCACCAAAGAATATACCAAAGATAGTAGCAAAATTTTAGCCAAAAAACAAAAATATACCAAAAGTTTTGCCTCATCTTCTACCCTTTATGTGAGTCAATTTGGAGCATATTTGGGTATGAGCAAAAATAGTATTATAGTCAAACTCAAAGGCAAAGTAGTAGCTAAGATACCCAAAAGATTATGTGAACATATCATCATAGCAGGTAAAGCAATATCTATTAGTTCTAATATGATATATCTATGTGTCAAAGAGGGAATAGCGATAGATTTTGTAGATGGCAGAGATAAACCATTTGCTTCTATATTATCTCCTAAAACTGCTTATCCCAAAATGGCATTGAGACAATTAGAGCTAATTAAAAGTAATAAAAGTTTAGACCTTGCCAAGAAATTTATATATGCCAAAGCCAAAAATCAGCTCAATTATCTCAAATATTTAGATAAATATCATCAAGAGATAGATAAAGAGATAGATTTTATAGAATATAAAGTCAAAAATAGTATCAAAAAAGCTACAACAGTAGCCCAATTAATGGGATATGAAGGTGAAATTAGTGCAATATATTGGCAATCTTTGGCTACTATTCTCAAAGATAAAATTAATTTTGAGAATAGAAATACAAGAGGGGCAAAAGATATAGTAAATGCTTCATTAAATTATGCCTATGCTATACTATACTCCCGTATTCAAAATGCCCTACTCAAAGCAGGATTAGCTCTTAATGTCTCTTTTTTACACTCAATACAAGAGGGTAAACCAACTTTAGTTTATGATTGTATAGAGGAGTTTAGAGCCTTTATAGTAGATAGAGCGATTGTATCTATGTTCAACAAAAATGAAGCTCTCAAAATCAATGCCAAAGGAGAACTTAGTAAATCTTCTTGTGAACTTATAGTCAAAAATGTAAAAGAGCGTTTAGGTGTATATAGTAAATATAGAAAAGCATCAAAAAAGGTAGATAACATCATCCAAGACCAAGCATATCTATTAGCACGACATATAAAAGGCGAAGCTAAATATAAACCATTTATAGGAAAATACTAATGGCAAATTATATAGTAACTTATGATATATCAGATAATAAAAGACGCAAAAAAGTATCAGATATTTTAGAGGGATATGGTAAAAGGGTAAATTACTCCGTCTTTGAGATACAACTATCTACAAAAGCCCAAAAGAAATCAATAGAAAGAGAGTTATTAAAAGAGTTAAATCCCAAAAAAGACTCTTTGCGATTTTATCATATATGTAAAAACTGTATAGATAAATCTTGGAGTCTAGGAGAAGAAAATGCTCCATTTGAGAGAGATGCTATATACTATTTTTAATCCATTTTCATCCCAAAACGATTTGCGAACTTTTTGAAATTGGCAAACCCCCATTTTTAGGGCTTATAATTTTTACTTATGGGTTAAAAAAGTTCGCAAACCTCCAATTTATCAAATTCAAAAAATAGGTTTGCGAACTTTTAGTTTAGTTTAAATCTCGTACCCCCTATTTTAGGGCTATTATAAACTTAAAATTGACTTAAAGTTCGCAAACCTATACTTAGTTATTTTTAAAGAGATAGGTTTGCGAACTTTTTTGACAAGATAAACCCCCATTTTTAGGGGGTATTTAGCTATTTTAAGTTATAATTTGGCTTATATTGACACATATAGTCATATAGATTTGCGAACTTTTTTGACAAAAATGCTTCAAGGTTCTATAAAAGGCTACTGTTTAGTATTTTTTTATTAAATAAAATTCTATAAATTTATTTAATTCCCCCTATCTAATAGGGTTTCCCTGCTTATTTGTGGGGAGGTTATTTTAAGACTTCGTCTTTC
>JAMOOX010000128.1 GCA_027065045.1 Campylobacteraceae bacterium
AGCTAACATCAATAGATGCTTCTGTTGGTCCATATAGATTATGTAGTTTCATATGATTAATATTTGAATAAAATTCATCTACTATTTTAACAGATAGAGCCTCCCCACTACAGACTATATTTTTTATAGAAGAACACTCCTCCAACCCTTTTGATGAGAGCATAACATTTAACATAGATGGAACAAAATGTAAAAATGTTATAGACTCTTTTTTTATTAATTGAACCAAATATCTATTATCTTTATGACCATTTGGTTTTGCAATCACCTGCTTTACTCCATACATCAGTGGTAAAAATAGCTCCCACACAGATACATCAAAGCTATAAGGTGTTTTTTGTAAAATAGCATCATCTGAATTTAAATCATACTCTTTTCTCATCCAATCAAGACGATTTACCACACCTCTATGCTCTAACATAACCCCTTTTGGTTTGCCTGTGCTTCCTGATGTATAGATAATATAGGCTAGATTATTGGAACTTATCTCTATATTTGGGCTATCTATAGAGTAGCTATCTATAGTTTTAAAAGTCTCTAAATCTATAGTAGTTTTGGCTTTGGAATCTGCTAAAATATACTCTATTCTATCTAGTGGATACTCTAAATCAATCGGTAGATAGGCACAACCAGCTTTTAGTATCCCCATTAGTCCAATTATCATCTCTAAACTTCGCTCTAGTTTAATAGCAACTATATCTTCTCTTTTTAATCCACTAGGAAACGATGGCTTTAGCCTCGTATTGTTCGGGTGTAAACACTTCGATTCCAAAGAGTTTTGCAAGATATCTATTAGATAGTTAGCTGTTTGATTTGATTTTTCGTCTAACTCTCTATATGTTAATCTCTTATCTTCAAAAACTACAGCCGTACTATTTGGACTCTTTTTTACCTGCTCTTCAAACAGACTTACAATAGTTTTATCTTTTGGATAATCTTTTTGAGTTTGATTAAAACTATCAAGTAAAATCCTCTCTTTAGTTGATATAAACTCTAACTCATTTAATTTTTTATCAAGAGTGATTTCACTCATTAGAGTTTTCATATTTTGAGCAATTCTATTGATAGTTGATTGTTTAAAAAGAGTTGTATTGTACTCTATATTTAATCTTAACCTCTCTTCAACCTCAATAAAATTAAAAGTTATATCAAATTTAGAGGTCTTATTATCTATCTCTCTCTCTTTGGTTTTTAGATTAGAGAACTCTAACCTACTCTGTTCATTATTTTGGAGAATTATCATAATATTAAAGAGTGGATTTTGGCTCAAATCTCTCTCTAACTCCAACTCATCAACCAATTTATCAAATG
>JAMOOX010000129.1 GCA_027065045.1 Campylobacteraceae bacterium
GCAGATTTATTTAAATGCAAAAGATAATATAGAGATTTCATCTTTTTATGGAGTATTTTCTATCCCAACTATGATTGTATTTTTGGATGGTAAAGAGTTTGCAAGAGAGGGTAGAAGTGTTAGTATGAGTAAATTAGTTACTCAATTAAAACGACCATATTCAATAATGTTAGGATAACTATTTAATGAAAGTTAAATCTATATTTACCAATAGTTTTGGTATTTTAATATCAAGAATTTTGGGTTTTATTAGAGATATGATTATGGCTTCCACTTTGGGAGTAAATATATTCTCGGATATTTTTGCTATAGCATTTAAGCTTCCAAATTTATTTCGTAGGATATTTGCAGAGGGTGCTTTTGTTCAGAGTTTTTTACCATCTTTTGTGGCATCAAAGCATAAAGGTGTCTTCTCTACAGCAATAGTTTTACGATTTTTAATCTTTATTATTTTTGGCTCAATTATTGTAAATATATTTTCTGATTTGGCAACAAAAACTATTGCAATAGGGTTTGATGATAAGACCGTGGCTTTGGCTTCTCCTCTTGTAGCAATAAATTTTTGGTATCTTGATTTAATATTTTTGATTACATTTTTGGCAACACTTTTACAATATAAAAATCATTTTGCCACTACTGCATTTTCAACATCTTTACTTAATATATCAATGATAGGGGCGATGATAATATATGCTAAAGATGAGCCTATTGATATTGTATATGCTCTTAGCTTCTCTGTTTTGATTGGTGGAGTGATGCAACTTATTGTCCATATTATTGCTATAAAAAGATTTAATCTTCATAAACTCTTAATTGGTGGTTGGAAATATAGAAAACAAAAAGATATAACTGTAGAAAAGAAAACTTTTATATCTCAATTTATCCCTGCTATGTGGGGAAATTCCACTGCTCAAATAGCTGCTTTTTTAGATACTTGGATGGCATCATTTTTGGTTACAGGTTCAATTAGTTATCTCTATTATGCTAATCGTATTTTTCAGCTTCCCCTTGCTATCTTTGCCATTGCCACAGCTACTGTTTTGTTTCCCTCAATTTCAAAGTCAATAAAAAATAATAAAACCAAAGAGGTTGATGAAAATTTGTCTAAAGCATTTTGGATGTTGTCTTTTACATTGGGTTTCGCAATGGCTGGAGGGATGATTTTATCTCAAGTGATAGTGTGGTTACTTTTTGAAAGAGGTGAATTTACAGATATTGATAGAATGAATAGTGCTAATATATTGGTGATGTATATGATTGGATTATTACCTTTTGGGTTATCTAAACTCTTTTCATTATT
>JAMOOX010000130.1 GCA_027065045.1 Campylobacteraceae bacterium
AATCCCACATAGCTTTTTATCATCAAACCAACTTTTATCAAGTTCATTTTCATTCTCTATTAGATAGCTATCATTACAACTCTCTTTTGCTATATTATGAAGTTGCTTTGTATTTGATGAGTGCTTTCCTCCAATTACTACCATTACATCAGCTTTTTTTGCCAAGGCTGAAGTGGCATCTTGATTTTCAAATGTAGCATTACAAATCGTATTAAATACTCTTACCTCTTTAATCCTACCAATTAATATCTCTACTATTTCCATAAAGTCTTTTGGTTTCCTAGTAGTTTGTGCCACTACAGCCACTTTGGATTTAAGCTTATCAAACTCTATATCACTAGGAGTATTAACAATAAATGTATTATTATCATTACCATAACTATAAACACCCTTAATCTCTGGGTGATTTTTATCCCCAAAAATAACAATAGAGTAATCCTCTTTACTCATTTCATTTACAATTTGTTGAGGTTTGGTAACATAAGGACAAGTAGCATTTATAATCTTATTATCTTGCTTTTTAAGTATAGCCAACTCATCTTTGGTAATACCATGTGTTCTAATTACCACTGTATCAGTAGGCTTAAACTCATCAATAGATTTGGCTAAACCAATATTATAACTATTTTTTAATCTATCAATCTCATCATTATTATGAATTAATGGACCATAAGTGATGCTTCCTGAATGCTTCTCTGCTATATCAATAGCTCTTTTTACTCCGTAACAGAAACCATAACTATCTGCTAATTGTATTTTCATTGTTTTCCTTTAAATTAAATTTTGTAGTTTTTGTTTTAGAAGTTTAAAGTTTTGATGAGAAAAGTTATAGAGTGGTTCTTTAAAAATAGTTTTGTATCCTGTGATTAAATTTTCATCTTCTGTTGAAGTAGAGATAATTCTATCTTTGGTAAAAGTCTCTCCTGTTCCACCATCCTCTTCTACTTTAGAAATCCAATAAAAGAGTTTATCTCTATTTTGTTTATTATGAATAAGCATATCATCATCTAAATCTATCGAATATCGTATTCTAGGTGCATAAATCAATGTTTGAAAAACAGATAAAGCAATGGTCCTTTTTATTTTAATAAACTCTTTTTTATTTCCACTAATATGTTTTAATCCCATTACAACCAAATGATGAGCTTCATCTTCTACATCTTCGTAATGCGTTGTCTTTTGTATTGTCATCTCTTATTTTACCCTTATACTTTCACTCTCTTTAGCATAATCATTCATTCTACTATCATACATAGCCTCTATAAGCATCGATGGTAGCATACACTCACCTTTACTTGATGCTATTAGTGGTAGATAAATAACTGCTTCATTTATACCTTTTTTAGCAGATGGTAGATTTAGAAAGTATAATACTCTATCATCTCTAATATCTCTATTTGTTATCTTTACATTTTGTGATTTTTTACCCTCTTCTTTGGTTAATCTACTATTTATTATCTCAAAACAAGCAGGTATTCTATGGCTAATTACTAGATTATTATATCTAGTTTTGTTATTTATAATGATTTTAGAGTAGAGTTTTGTTCCTTGTTTGATATGATTTAGATTTACTCTCTCTTCATTTTCATATATAAACTCTCTTTTGATTGATATATCTTTATCTCTTTGTAATCTGTTTTTAATATCTTTTGGTAGATGTTTATATACCTCTATAGAGTAGTTTGTTACTCCTTTTATAGGTCTGATATTTATTCGTGGGGTACTAATATAATCTATATCAATAGTTTGATTTTTGCTGTATTTATTAGTTTTGGCATTTATATCTATCTCTACTATAAAATCTTTGCTTGTGCTACTACCTAAGTATCCATCTAATGCTTTGAGGGCTAGTGCTTTTTCGTGGGTAGAGTATAGATGGGAGAGTCTTTTTTTGAATATATAAAAGTCCTTTTTTGATTTGGAGAAGTATTTGGAATTGATATAAAATACCACTGCCATATCTCTATTCATTGTGCCATATCCACCATGAAGATTATTAAAATTAGCCTCTTTAAAGTCTGCTAGTTTTATATTTGATACACTTTGATAAACTTTTTTTGATATATCTTTTATTCCAAGATTTTGAAATATTACACTCATATAGTAGCTTGATAAGTAGTAGCTATCATATATCTTATTATCATAAAGCATATTAGCAAGAGATAAATCAAGTCTATTATAGTTTGATAGGATATATCCAGCATATACTCTATATTTATTCTCTATGCTATTGGATTTGACACTATTTATTAGGGCTTGAAATATCTTAGATTTCATATCTTCATCTATTTTAAATCCTGCTTTATCAAGGGCTAGAAGTGTATCAGAGGCATACAAAGAGGCATATATATCTACTTTACCACCCTCACTCCAATAGGCAAACTCTCCATTACTATTTTGAAGAGAAGATAATTTTTTGATACCTTTAGATATAAATCTCTCTCTATCTCTTAGAAGTTTATCATCTTTGATATATCTACTAGCATATAGCATTGCATTTAATTTTGATGATGTCTGTTCGGCACAACCATAAGGGTAACCTATTAGATATTTTAAATCCCCCATCATCATACCAATTGGATTATTAGATAATCTAATTGAGGCTTTTGCCCCTATAAATTTATCATCTACTCTAATATTAACATTAGAAGTAGTGCTATCTTGAAAACTTTTGGTTTCTAATGTATAAGGTGTAAAAATACCTATCTCTAAATCATTATAATAGCTACTATTACCATCTTTTGCTATTAATTTAATTTTGCCTATACCTTGGTTTTTGGATAGTAATTTGCCCATAATTACCTTTGAGCTTTTAGGTGCTAAGGTTATATTATTATCTCTTAGCAATAAAATTATATTACTACTTTTTTCAAATGAGATTGATATATCTTTGGGCTTAGAGGTAGTATTAAATACTCTAATTGGGACTTCAATCATATCTCCACTTAATATAAATCGTGGATATGAGGGCTTGATAATAATATCATCTTTTATAATTAAATCTTTTGAAGTTACTCCAATAGAATCACTATTTATAGCTACTACCACAACTCTAGCTTTACCATTAAATTGAGGTATCTCTATATCATAGCTTGTAGAGCTGTTACAATCTAATATATTAGACCATAGTTTAAATGGTTTTACTCTATCTACTTTTGGAGGTAGATGTTTTTTCTTTTGAGCCAACATATCATCATCACTACCAAAATCTATTAGTTTCCCCTCGCTCAAAAAGTTCATTACTTTATCATATATATCAAAATATGCTATCTCTTTATTAGCCATATCATTAAAAAACTCAAAAATCTTTGGTATCTTTTGATATACCATATTTAATATTCCCTCATCTACCACACTTACTAATACTTTGGCATTTTTAGATGTATGGATAGTAAGCTTTTGAGTTTGGTTTGATTTGCTAATATCTACTAAGTTTAATTTAATATCTATCTTATGCTCATCTCTATTAGCCTCAATAAAATTATAGCTTGAAGCTCTAAATGGTGTAATTCCAATATCACTTTTACGAACCACCACTGAGTGAAGATATGCCCCACGATTTAGATATGTATCAATAGGAATATCAATATGTGCGATACCTTTAGATATTGCTATACTTTTATGCCATAATACTCTATCCTTTTCTAAAGTCAGGATTAATTGCCCCTCTAAGATAGGTGATTTAATTGTGGCATGTATAGTATCACCTTTGCTATAAGTTTTATCTTCAAATGTTACATCAAGTGATTTAAGATTGTTTTGAGGAGATGGATTTGAGTATCCCCACCACCATACTTCAAGCTCTTGTGTGGCACTATGCCCACCTAAAACATCAACTACTTCAATAATATAATCGCCATAATCAAGAGATTTTTTGATAGTGCTATTTGAGTTGATATTAATACTCTCTATAAGTGATACCTCTTTTTCCCACTTATATCTATCATCTATATAGCTATAATGCCAAATAACTTTTTTGATATTTAATATTAGGTTTTGATTTATTTTTTTACCACTGTTTGGATTGATTAAAATTGTGCTAATCTCTACCTCTTTACCTTTTTCTACTCTATTACTACTTAGTGCCACCCCTACTATATTTTGATATGGATAGATTGTAATATCTTTGTAAGTTGAAACAGGTTGAGTATCGTCCATTACTTTGATACCAATTCTACCATTTAATATTGATGGGACTTTTTGATTTGGTTTTGTAGAGATTAATATATTAGTTTCACCCTTTTTATCTAATACAAAATTATCACTTTGAGATATATAAGATGTCTCATTCTCTTTTGCTAGTTCACTATTACTAAAGTTAAAATTTGGATATTTAGAATTTTTATACTCTTTGTGAGTAGCAT
Source organism: Campylobacteraceae bacterium (assembly GCA_027065045.1). GTDB lineage: Bacteria > Campylobacterota > Campylobacteria > Campylobacterales > Sulfurovaceae > FS08-3. The sequence continues at coordinate 4,365 of JAMOOX010000130.1, forward strand.
CAAACTTTAGAGTCCCTTTGAGATTTGATGAGGGCATACCAAATAGATAATGAGAACTAATCTTAGCATCTATAAACTCCTCATTTATATATATATCTTTTTGAGTTTCAATCTTATTAGCAATTTTAGGTGGGATAAAAGACTCTACTGCGATTACCTCTGAACCAATTCTTTTATCTCCTAAATATATACTCATCTCATAAGACCCAGTAGAGTAATCTCTATCAAACTTTAGATGAAAATCAATAAGCCCTATATTATTAGTAGTATATACTTTTGATAATATCTCTTTTTCACTATCAACTGATGTGATTTTAAGCTTAATAGGAAGATTACTAGCTGATATAAAATCTCTATCTTTGACTACAACAAGAGCATTAATCTCTCCATCAGGACGAATTATCTCACTTTGAAAATAGATAAATGCCTTATATCTATCTTCTAATGTCTCAATATTCTCAAAAGATATATCATTTAAAGATTTATCCAAATATAAAAAGTTCTTATCATCTCCACTACTTACTATTATCATAGATGGCTTCATTGATAATAATCCAATCTTATCTATCTTAACCACCCCATCACTATCACTAATCCCTGATGCAATAGTAATATTATTTTTAGAGTATATATTAACTCTAGCCCCACTAATAGGTTTGGCTTGTGAGAGTGAAGTAAGTGTAATAAATGCTTGGTTTTGTGCTATATTTACCCCAATCCCAATATCTGAAACAAATATTACCTTAGATGTACTCTTATCTACTACTTTTTTACCTCTCTTATCTTCATAATCAATAGCTATACGATAAATCCCACTTTTAAGCTCTCCTATTAAATCTTTGACCAAAAATTTATGTTGTGTTACTATATTTTTGGGATTATCTAATATCAACTCTTTTGCAAAAATCTCTTTTGTATATCTTGTAGTCTCATCTCTATTACTCTCATTATAATTGATATAGTATCTATAGTTATCTGTTGTTACTTTTTGTAAGATAAGTGTAGCCCTATCTATATTGACACTACTAAATCCAATCTCTCCTACACTTGATAGATAAGGCTCTTTCTCGTTAAATAAGATACTCTTTTTCATATCACCAGATTTAAGATTATAACTCTTATCACTCTTTAGTTCTCTATAGTGTCTCAACCCTGCTTTTAGAGTGATTTTATAGTTACTATTAGCCTTTAACTCTTTGCTTTTAATATCAATATAGTAGTTTGAATTTATATTTTCACTATCATCATAAAAATACTCCCATTCACTCAAAGAGTAACTGCTTATCCCATCTACCTCTATAAACTTTTTAAAATTATCCACCGTATCATCAAGATATACCCTAATTACAAACTTACCATTATCAAGTGCTATTATCTTTGGTTTATCCAAAATCTCCATAGATTTGACATCTCTGTTAAGCTCTATTTTATCTGATGAAACCCCATTGTTAGATATTTGCTTTGTTATACTCTTAGATAAAGCCACTCCATCTATATTACTAAGTCTATCTAAAATTTCAACCTCTAATAAACTACCAATAGACTCATTAATTTTAAGTAAAATAGAGCGATTTTTGATATTTAAAATAGAGTAACTTAACTGGCTTTTAGATAATTTATCCACTTTAAAAAGTAAAATATTTGACTTTATACTATCAATATTAATATCATCATTAAACTCAATCTTCAACATATTACTATCTTTTAGATAATCTAATCTCAACATATCAAAACTATCAGTAGTAAAGTCCAATGATAAAATATCATCAAAATAGTTACCATTTAGCTCACAATGAAAAGTAGTAGATGATTTAAAATGACTCTTTGGTATCATTTTAATCTTTTTACTACTCAACACCTTATAAACTACATCAATATTAGGAGAACAGTTTAAAAGCCTCTTGTGAGTATATGTCGTATCTTTATCAAAAATCTCAAATGAAGACTCAATAGAGTTATCTAAATTATTATAAATTAAATCACTAGAAAAACTAAAAGAGACAACAAACAGCAACAATAGATACTTTAAAAACATTATATACCCCTAAATATTTAATAATTTTATTGTATCATATTTTAGATATATTTTAGAAACTATAACTAAATCCTCAATTCTATCAAATATATTCTATTTGACAATAATTGCTAATGATATAACTTTACCGATATGAGTATAGTTGTCTACATAGGTTTCTAGTTTGGCACTAAATCAAGAAAAATTAAATAGTCTATGGGCATTTTGAGTCGTAATATCTTGAATATTATCTATTTTAAGAATATCTTCAATTTTATTAGATATGAATTGACAATATGCTGGTTCGTTTCTTTTGCCTCTATGTGGGGTAGGGGTGAGATATGGAGCATCGGTCTCTATTAATAGTTTATCATAAGGTATTTTAGGCAATACATTAATAAGCTTTTTGGCATTTTTAAATGTAACTACTCCACCAATCCCAAAATAGAAATCTCTTTTGGCTAATTGTAATAGCTCCTCATCAGCATTATAGCAGTGTAATACTCCATTTGAAACATTATTAGATATTAAAATCTCTAAGCTATCTTTGGAAGCATCTCTAATATGGACTATAAGAGGTTTATTATATTTTTTGGCTAACTCTATTTGGTCTATAAAAATCTCTTTTTGAATACTCTTATACTCCTCTATATTATTATCAGGTAATCTATAATAATCTAAACCACACTCTCCAACAGCTACACATTTAGGGTGTGTTATAAACTCTTCTATAAACTCTCTATTATAATTAGAGGCATCATAAGGGTGTACTCCTACACTAAAATATATATTATTATAACTATC
>JAMOOX010000131.1 GCA_027065045.1 Campylobacteraceae bacterium
CTAATTTATCTGGTGCATCAATTGAACATATAAATTTAAATGATGTCAAATCAATTGAGATACTCAAAGGAGCTCAAAGTGGAGTCTGGGGGGCAGATGCTAGTGCTGGGGTGATTAATATTATTACCAAAAAAGCCAAAGATGGATTTAATGCCTCTTTAAATGCTGTTTATGGAAGCTATGGATACAAAGAGGCAGGATTTGGACTCTCTTATAAGAATTCAAAATATTATGCTAAATTATCAGTCTCTAAAATAGATACAAAAGGTTATTCTGCACAACAACCTAGAGGTGAGGATTTAGATCGTTATGAAGATGATGGATATAAAAATCTTACTATCTCTATTATGGCAGGTGTGAAACTAAATGATAATCATAAGATAGATTTTTCTCATAAAATTATAGATGCAGAGAGTGATGGAGACCCTTTTGGTAATCCTGATGGGGTTTATAATAGTTTGGCTCTTAATACTCTATCAAATATCTCTTATACTTATAGTGACTCTTGGGGAGATATTAAACTTTTTGCAAACAGTTCAAAGTTTGAACGAGAATATCCTAATGAACTATTTGGAGAAAAAAATTATGATGCCATAAGCTCACAAATAGGTATAAAATCTACAATAAAATATCTTAATGATAGTTCATTTGTAGTAATTGGAGCAGATTATAAAAAATTTGAACATGAAAATAGTTATAACCAAAGCTACAAAAACAGAGCATTTTTTATTACAAATAGCAATAGATTTAATGATAACAAAACACTCTTTACACAATCACTTAGATATGATGATTATGATGATACATTTGAGAGTAAAACAACAGGGAAAGTGGGAATAAAACATAACTTTACATCAAGATTTAATATTAGTGCAAACTATGGAACTGCCTATGTTGTACCAACAATTTACCACCTCTATGCTCCTGCTTCATATTGGGGAAAAATGGGAAATATAAACCTTGAACCAGAAGATATTACAAGCTTTGATATATCACTAAACTATGGGGTACTTGGAATTAGATATTTTCACAATGAAATAGAAAATATGATAGGGTTTGTTGATGGATTTCAAAACCTAAATGGTACTTCAACAATCAAAGGGTATGAGCTATCATTCAAAAAAACTATTTTAGAAGATATACTATTATCTCTATCTTACAATATAGTTGATGCCAAAGATAAAGATGGTGAAGATTTATCAAGAGTAGCTAATAGTTCGCTTAAAGCATCAATTGATTATTATGGAATTACTGATACTCATATTGGTTTATATGCCACATATAC
>JAMOOX010000132.1 GCA_027065045.1 Campylobacteraceae bacterium
TTAGATGCTAATGTATTATAAAAAAACTCTTCTGCTATATCTTCTTGATTATTTGAGATACCTCCTACCATTTTTGCTATCTTATCTAATTTCTTATCAGTTTTTTCCATTTGTTCATCTGTTTTAGCTTGTGAAATTGCTAGACTTGCTACTAACTCTTTTAGTTCTTTATCTGTCATTTTATACTCCTCTAACTATCTTCTACTACTACCTCTTCTTTAATAGGTTTAGCCACCTCTTTTGCCAATATTTCTATATAACACTCTTCCCAATTTTCACTAAGTGTAATATCCAAAGCTTTGATTAAATCTTTGATTTCAATAATATCTGCTTCATCTCTACTCTTACCAAATTTACAATCAAAATCCCAAAACATTGTAGATTTATCTGATAAACTCTTTTTTTTCTCTCTTTTAAGATATTTTCTTATCTCATTTTTGATTGCCTCTAATGTTCTCTCTCTTTTTTTATTACTCTCTTGTAGTTTAAATGTTTTTCTCATCTATTTTATCCTTTTATTAAATTTCCTATCTTTAGGGTCTGTTATTAGTGCTTTAGCACTTCTAAAATTCTCTTTGCTATATAGTATATACTTATTATCCTTATATTTAAACCTTAGGCTTTGAGCGTGTAGTAATAGCCTTTTTGCTCCTGTATATATTTTTCTCTTCTCAATAGTTAGAGTATCTTCTAAATACTCATCGCTAATATCAAAATCTGTTCCATATATTGGGTCTCCAATAATAGGATGTTTCACATGAAACAGATGTACTCTAATTTGATGTGTTCTACCAGTATGGGGGTAACAAGCTAATAGTGTAGTATCTAAATCTTTATCATAATATAGAGGTTTAAATAGTGTTTGTGCCTTTTTACCATCAGGTGATATAATTACTTTATGCTTACTTGTTTCATATCCTATTGGTAGTGTTAAAATAGGTTCATCTACAAATAATTCATCTCTAAACTCCCCATCTACCCATGCTAAATATGATTTTTGTATCTCTCTCTCTTGAAATAGCATCTTAATATTTTTCTCTGCCAGTTTATTCTTAGAAGATAAAAAGAGTCCTGAAGTCTCCATATCTATTCTATGACAACCATTAGCATTTTGCCCTCCAAAGCTTCTTACTTCATCTAGCATTGAGTATGGTGTAGTCATCTTTTTGGGGTGGACTAATACTCCTGATGGTTTATCAAATAGCATAAAATCAGGAGTATGAAAGATTGGCTTTAATCCTCTTGAAGATGGTTTGAAATATACTATCTCTACCTCTCCTTGGATTTTTTTATTGCTTTTAGTCATAGATTGATTATCTATTATTAATCGCCCTCTTGCTATTAATCTTTGTGATTCTCCTTGGGTATAATTAAACTCTTGCATAATATATATAAAAGCCAAAGACTCCTCTTGGATAAAAAACTTCTCTTTTACAAAGGGCATATTTCAATCTTTTCAATTAGTAATTGTATTGTAGTTTCACCTCTAAAGTGATTTTCATTGATAGTATAGATAATATCTATTTTCTCTCCTACCATTACTTCATCTTCACATCTAAATTTAATAGCATTAAGATAACTATTACCTTGATTTACTATCATTTTAAGATGTTCTTTATTTTTACCCATCTTATCACTATGTGAAACTTCTACACCATAAGATATAAATTTAGGACGACTATTTTCATTTCCATAAGGCTCAAATTGATTTAATATATCTATAATAGTGTTATCTATTAAATCTAGTTTTATTTCACCTATAATATCTTTATCAATATTATCTATTTTATAGTTTTTACTATTAAATGATTTTTGTAAGTTTTCTTTAAATATATTAAAATTATCTATATCAAGACTCAATCCAACAGCCATTTTATGACCACCAAAACCCAATAATAGCTCTTTAGATTGATTAACAATATCAAATAAATCACACTCTCCATAGCTTCTACCACTACCTTTGAGCCTATCTCCCTCCTTTGATAATATAATAGCTGGTTTTGAGAAATGATTTGATACTCGTGAGGCTACAATCCCCACTACTCCCTCATGCCAATTTTCACCATAAACAATAATTACATCATCATCACTACTTGATTGAGATATAGCCTCTTTTGTAATAGTAGCCTCTATCTCTTTTCTCTCTTCATTAAACTCTAAAAGCTTAGATAATGACTCTTTGGCTTGATAAATATTAGATGAGAGTAAAAAATCAACTCCATAACTAGCATCTTGCATTCTCCCTGCACTATTAATAAGTGGAGCAATTTGAAATCCTATATCATCACCTTTGAAGTTATCTCTATTTAAATGCTCTTTTAAAGCCTTTATAGAGGGCAAAGAAGAGTTGCTAAGTAGATTTAGACCCGAGAGTACCATAGCACGATTTATATGTATTAAGGGCATTACATCTGCTATTATAGCAATAGATACAAGAGATAAATATACTTTGGTATCTACTTTACACTTAAGTGCTATTTTAAGAGATGATATTAAATACCAAGCAATTTGAGCCCCACATATCTCATCATAAGGAAAATTACAATCACTTTGCTTTTGATTTATAATTGAATGGGCAGTAGGTAGCTTATTTGGAACGATATGATGGTCGGTAATGATAAGCTCTATATTAAGCTTTTTTGCCAAAATAGAGGCCTCTAGGGCAGATATTCCATTATCCACTGTTATTATCAAATCATAATCTTTGATTTTATCAATTATTTTAGGACTTAATCCATAACCATCTCTAAATCTATTTGGAATTATAGTTTTAAGCCCTACTCCTATATCATCAAAAAACATCTTCATAATAGTCGTTGATACTACTCCATCAACATCATAATCTCCTATCAAAACAATTTTTTGATTTTTTTGAATTGCTTCAATAATTCTCTCTGTTGCTTTTATCATATCTTTGAGAGTTGAGGGGTGTGGTAAATCTTTGAGAGATAAAAATCCATCTCTCTCAAAACGATTCTTTAGAGTGCTATTTAAGCCCTCTAAAGATATTAATTTATAATTCATCTACCTTCTATTTTCCAAAGCAAATTTAATAAATGCCAAAATTGATGGGTTTGGAGTTTGTAGTCTTGATGTAAATTCAGGATGAAATTGAACTCCTAAAAACCATGGGTGGCTTTTAACCTCTACAGCCTCAATAAGTCCATTTGACTCTCCTGAAATTATCATTCCATTCTCCTCTAAAATATCTCTATATTTAGGATTTGCCTCATATCTATGTCTATGTCTTTCATAAATTGTAGAGTCATGATAAGCCTTTGCAAGATTAGAACCCTCTAAGGTATTACACTCATACTCTCCTAATCTCATAGTACCACCAAGTGGTGATTTAGTTGTTCTTACTTGCTTATCTCCACTAGCATCTATAAACTCATCAATTAGATATATTACAGGTTCATTTGTATCTTCATCAAACTCTACTGAATTAGCATCTTTAATTCCTACTACATTTCTAGCAAACTCAATCATAGCAAGTTGCATTCCTAGACATATTCCTAAAAATGGTATTTTATTCTCTCTAGCATATTTAATTGCTTCTATTTTACCCTCTACTCCACGGTTACCAAATCCACCTGCTACTAAAACAGCATCGCTATTATGTAGATATTTTTGGCTTCCCTCATCTTCTAATTTTTCACTATCTACCCAGTTAATTCTAATTTTACAATCTAAATTAGCACCTGCGTGGATAATTGCTTCTGTAAGAGATTTATATGACTCTTTAAGGTCAAGATACTTTCCTACAAATGCTAAATTTATCTCATTTTTAGGATTTATAATTTTATGAACTAAAGAGTCCCATTTATTCATATCAGGCTTTAATTCACCTAGATTTAACTGTTTGCTAATTGGTTCTAATATATCTTGATATAAAAAATTAATAGGAACTTTATATATACTCTCTGAATCCATAGCATCAATAACAGATTTTATATCTACATCACAGTTAAATGCTATTTTCTCTTTTACATCTTTTGGAATAAAATGCTCACTTCTAACAACCAACATATGAGGAGTAAGCCCTATTCTTCGTAACTCTTGGACAGAGTGTTGAGTTGGCTTAGTTTTGAGTTCTCCTGCTGTTTTGATATATGGCAGTAGTGTAACATGGACATTCATTACACTATCTCTTCCAAATTCATGTTTCATTTGTCTAATAGTTTCTAAAAATGGTAACCCCTCTATATCTCCTGTTGTACCACCTAATTCTACAATTAAGACATTTTTATTTTCTCCTGCATAGACTATTCTCTCTTTTATCTCATTTACAATATGAGGTACTACTTGAATAGTTTTACCTAAATATTTACCTTTTCTCTCATTCTCTATAACAGTTTTATATACTTGACCTGTTGTAAAGTTATTTTTTTGAGTAAGTGATGTATCTAAAAATCTCTCATAATGCCCCAAATCCAAATCTGTTTCTGCTCCATCTTTAGTTACAAAAACTTCACCATGTTCTAATGGACTCATTGTACCTGGGTCAACATTTATATATGGGTCTAACTTTAAAACACCAACTCTAATTCCTGAGTGTTTTAAAAGAGTACCAATACTTGCAGCTGTTATACCTTTACCTAGAGAACTTAATACTCCACCTGTTACAAATATAAATTTTGTTCTATTTTTTTGCATTTATTGACCTTAATTTGTTATTGGCATAATTATAGTTATAAAGTCTTTATCTTTTACTACAAATGGCAGTTTTTTGCTATTAATTCCTATAATAAATTCATTACTATCTATTTGTGATAAAAAATCTATTAAATATTTACTGTTAAAATTAAGTTCTATATCTTCCTCAATATTAAGATTTATCTCTAATTGTGTTCTTGCTTCTACATTGTTGCTATTTTGCATTAATGAAGAGAAATATACTGCATTTGTAGTAAAATTAATAGTAATATCTTGAGATATAATAGATATTTGTTTAATTGCCTCTAACATCTCTTTTTTAGGAAATTTTATATTATATTTTATCTCTTTTGGAATAATTTTATTATAATCTGGGAATTTACCATTTAAAAGCTTTGTAAATATAAAATATTTATTATTTTGAATTATAAGTTCTTTTTGGTCATAGAATATATCAATCTTTTCTAAAAATATTTTCTCTATCTCTACAATAGCCTTTTTAGGTATAATAATAGACAACTCTTTATCATTGTTATTATAGATTGAAGCTACTGCTAATCTTTTGGTATCTGTACCTACTATATTTGTAACACCCTCTTTTATATCTATCAAAGCACCATTTAGTTCATACTTTGGATTATTATTATCAATAGATGGTGTAATCTTTTTTAAATTTCTAATTAAATTTAGAGAATCTAGTGTTATTTGTCCCTTATCTTCAATAGTTGGAAATTTTGGAAATTGAGATGATTCAAATGTAGGTAATTTAAATTTAGAACGATTTTGTTTAATTATTAAAATCTGTTCATCTAACTCCAAAATTATATCTTCATCTTTTAATATCCTAATAATATCTAATAATTTTTTACCATTTACTGTAAAACTTCCAAGTTCATATACCTCTATATCTTTTGTTATTATTTTTATACCAATTTCTAAATCTGTTGCTTTAATAATACATATATCTTTTTCTACATTAAAATATATATGAGATGTAATTTGAGTAGCATCTTTTTTATCTAAAAAAGGTTGTGTATTAATCAGTATAGACTCTATTATCTGTTTCTTTATTTCAATCTTCATTTTAACTCCTAATATTAGATATATAAGTAGTAGTAGTAGTAGAGTGAGGTGAATATGTTAAAACATTCAACTCACTACCATTTTACGACTACTTTTAACATCTCTTAATGAATTTACTTATTCACATCTATTCACATTTCAAATTATATCTTTTTTTTAATCAATTTTAATTTTATTAGAGCCAATTTTATTAGATAATTCCTCTAATAGCACTCTAAAGTTCTCATCAGTATTAATAATCTCATTTATTTTCTTCATTGAGTGGCTAATTGCAGAGTGATTTTTCATTCCAAAATATACAGCAATTTGTGGCATTGAGTTTGGAGTGAGATGTCTAGCTAAATAAATTACAATTCTTCTAGCCTCTACAATACTCTTATTTCTCTTTTTTGATTTTATATCGGATGGCTTTACATTTCTCTCTTTTGATATAAAATTTACAATATCATCTATTGAAATAGTCTCTTTTTTCTCATCTAATTGGTCTTTTATAGCATTTTGAGTAAATTCTAGTGTAATCTCTTGATTGAGTATAGAACTCAACGCATTAAGCTTTATAATAGTCCCCTCAATCTCTCTAATATGACTTCCCATATTACTAGCAAGATAATTAATAACCTCACTACTAATCTCTATCCCATCTAACTCACACTTCTTTTTGATAATAGCAATTTTAGTTTCAAGTTTTGGTGGTTGAATATCTGCCATTAATCCCCACTCAAAACGACTTCTAAGTCTATCAACAAGCCCAATGATTTTATTAGGTTGTCTATCTGCTGTCATAACAATTTGTTTATTATTTGAGTGTAGTTCATTAAATGTATGAAAAAACTCCTCTTGTACCTTATCTTTACCACTTAAAAACTGTATATCATCAATAAGTAGTAAATCACACTCTCTAAAGTGTTCTCTAAATCTATCCATATTTTTACTTTTAATATGTGATGTAAATTTATTCATAAACTGCTCTAGTGTAGTATATAATACTCTTTTACCAAAATTTAGTTGATAATTACCAATGGCTTGAAGTAGGTGAGTCTTACCTAACCCTACCCCACCATATAAAAATAGAGGATTATATAACATTCCTAATTTATCTGCTACACTCTTAGCCGTTGTAAATGCAAATTGATTAGATGTCCCTACTATAAAGCTATCAAATGTAAATGATGGATTTAATATTGTACTTTTTGATGATTTTCTTTGAGAATTACTTGTATAGCTTTTTGAATTATCTATCTTTTGGATTTTCTCTTTTACACCTATTTTAATTTTAGGCTTTCTCCCACTTAATATCTCAAAAATATTTTCTATATCTTTATGAAATTTTGTATATATCCATTTAGCTACAAATATATTAGGTGCAATAAAGTATGCTATATCATTTTTAGAGTTTTGGACATCATAAGTGATAAGTTTAATATATCTCTCATAATCTTTAAGAGCAATCTCTTGTTTTAGTTCTAATAATACTTTTTGACCAATACTCATATCTCAACTCCCACAGTGAATAACTTCGTGAATTTTATCTAAATTTAGATAAAATTTGAGTTATAAAATATAGATGTGAATAGTTTTGTAGTTCTATGTTACTAAAGTTATTAACATGTTAATAAAGGTGTGAATGAATATCCTAGGAATAGACCCTGGAAGCCGTAATTTGGGCTATGCTATAATAAATTACAATAACAGAAGTTATTCACTTATTGAAGCAGGGGTTGTTAAAATCAAGACAACCAACTTACAAGAACAGATAGTAGAACTAATAGAAGGACTTGATATAATAATCAAAAGAAATACAATAGATGAAGTAGCAATTGAGGGTATATTTTTTGCATATAATCCACAAAGTGTACTTAAACTTGCTCAAATTAGAGGAGCATTATCTCTCAAAATTTTACAAGATATTGGATACTTTTATGAATATACTCCTCTTCAAGTCAAAAAGGCTCTTACAGGAAATGGAAAAGCCTCAAAAGAACAAGTAGCCTTTATGGTTAAAAGAGTTCTAGGAATTAAAAAAGAGATAAAACCACTAGATATTACAGATGCTATGGCAATAGCAATCACACACTCTCAAAGAGTAAAAATAGGAAAATAGATGAAAAAAGTTATAACTTATGGAACATTTGATATTTTACATATTGGACATATAAATATTTTAAAAAGAGCCAAAGCATTAGGTGATAAATTAATAGTAGGACTCTCATCAGATGAGTTTAATTCAAAAAAGCATAAATCATCACTTTTAAATTATGATAATAGAAAAGTAGTTTTAGAATCAATCCGTTATGTAGATATGGTAATCCCAGAAACTAATTGGGAACAAAAAATATTAGATATTCAAAAATATAATATAGATATATTTGTAATGGGTGATGATTGGCAAGGTAAATTTGATTTTTTAAAAGATTATTGCCAAGTAATATACCTCTCACGAACAGATGGAATATCTACAACTCAAATTAAAGAGGAATTATAAATTAAATAATTATGTTGTAGGGTGGGTAAAAACCACCAATTTAATATTAAACTTCTTGCAAAACTTGGAACTGGTGCTTTAGCTCCAGCTTTTGGTGAGGCTGAAGCCATCATTTCCGATTAGTTTTGCATATATTTAATATTTGGTTGCACCAAACCTACCTAAGAGATTTATATAATTATAAATCTCTAGCCTTCTTAATAAAAAGCTTAAATGCCCTATTCCCTTTATAATCAATCTCATAGTTAATAAAAGATAAATACTCTATTAACTCTCTAGGTTTAATGCCTCTTTTTAACGCCTCTTTTTTGAGAATATATTGAGGTATCCTTACATTACTATATATAAACTTTTTTGCAATGCTTTCTATCTCTTGTTGATGTGAGTTATAACAAAGCCTTGCAAATACAAAAGGCAATTTATATCTCTTATACCACTCACTAGCCAAATCTATCACATCACCACCATCAAGATAATATCTCAATGCCCTATCCCCTATAATTACCTCACCATCAAGATTAAGTATTTTTGCCAACTTATTAGATGATGCAGAGGCACTATCATCTCTATTTCTACTATTTGGTATCACAAATACACTCCGTACCTCTTTGTGAGCTACTATACCAATACTACTACATTTACATCTACGAGATTCTATACTAGATATAAAAGCACCATCAATAGTTCGTCTTTTAAATCTCTTATTAATAATTGAGGGGACATCTCTTTTGTATCTAAGACCTTGATAAATATTTGAATTTTTCATATATTTTTTAAGAAATATATGAAAAGGCAACAGATTTAGATACTCTATACTTCCAAAAGTCATTTAATATATTCTCTTTTTAAGCTATTATATCACGATTTATCATGGAATTATTAACAAATCATTAACTTTTTGTTAATTTTTATTAAAAATCCTTGACTTTTTAAAGAATCCTATGTTATAATTCCTAAAATCATAAACAAAAAATATTCTGAGGAGAAATTATGAAAAAACTATTATTATTATCAATCGCAGCATCAGCTGTACTATTTGCTGGTGGAGACATCAAAGAAGTTGTTATACCAGAAGAGGTAGAAGTTAAACCTTGTCCAACATCAAATCTTAAGTGGTATGGTCAAACTGTACTTTATTATCAAACAGTAGAAAATGGTGCAGCTGTAACTGACAATGAATTATTTGATGGTGATGTTTCAAAAGCAAATGCTGGTATTAAATTAGGTGTTACAGGTAGTAACCTTATGGATACAGGTATTGGATTTGGTGTAGAAATTGTTGCACTTGGTTCTTTAGGTTTAGAAAAAGATGGTGATGCTATCGCTGTTCCTGCTCCTGTTGGTTTTGTTGATGGTGGTGCTGATGGAATAGTAAATGATTTCGTATCTGGTACAATGCAAGGAGCAGGTGCTGGAATTAATGGTGGTGAATTAACACAAGCTTACCTTACATATACAGCCGGTAATACAACAGCTAAAGTTGGTAGAATGTATCTTCCAAAAAATCTTTCTCCATTTGCTTTCTCTGAAAAATGGAATGTATTCTCTAACTCATTTGAAGCAGCACTTCTTATAAACTCTGATTTACCAGATACTACTTTAGTTGGTGCTTGGATTGCTAGAGGAAATGCTATTGGTAACCTAGGAGCATGGGCTGATATTGGTGCTAATAATAATGGTGCTTTAATGTTAACTGCTGTTAATAAATCAGTTGCTGGTCTTACTCTTACAGGTTCTTTCTACTTCTTATCAGAAGCTGGATTATTAGCTGAAGATACTATCGCTTTATGGGGTGATGCTAAATTTAGTACAAAAGTAGCTGGTAATACAATTAATGTTGGTGTTCAAGGTGGTACATTAGATGTTGATTCTACAGATGCTACAATCGCTTATGGTGTAAAAGCTGGTGGTAACTTTGCTATCCCTGCATTTGGTAGTGTAGCATTAAGTGCAGCATATACAGGTGTTGATTTACAAAATGGTGCTGGTAACTTAGCTGTTAGAAATATTTCTACAGGTGTAAAAACTCCACTATATACACAAATGGTTGCTAACCAAAACTTTATTTCAGGTGCTAACTCTGTTTTAGGTACTGCTGATACAATCGTAGTAAAAGGTTCAGCTACTTATGATTTACCAGCAATTGGTAATACAACTCTTACTGTTGCTTATGGTATGACAGAAATGGAAACAGGTGCAGGTGTTACATTGAATGATTATAATGAATTAGATGTAATTGCTACAGCTAAAATTGGTAATGCACAAGTACTTGCTGCTTATGTTGCTACTGAAGTTGATGATGGTGTTGATGCTACAGATAATGACATCGTTCGTGTATGGGCTAAATGGAACTTCTAGTTTTAGACTATTTTTGTTCGTAAGTTCGGTTTCTACCGAACTTACACCCATTTATTAAATATTTTAAATAAATATATCTGTAATTATTTAAAATATTTTGTAGGGTGTTGTCCCCTGACAACACCAAAATAGAAAATACTCTTTTAAATTTTACTCCCCTTTAACTTGACAACTATTTTAAAATATTGTATTATATAGATGTTTAATATAGCATAATTTATAGATATAGAATGGGTGCTAACCCACCAAATAAATTATATATTTTAGGAGTGCACTTATGATAGCTACAAATCAGATAGAATATAGTAGAATAACTTTTTCTTTACCTAATAGTATGAATATAGCTTTAGATAATTTAAAAAATGAGATAAAACATTCAAAATCAGAAATTATAAAATTAGCAATAGAGAGTTATCTTGCTCAACAACAAAAAATAAAACTTCAAAAAGCTGTAGAAATGATGGCTAATGAGTATAAAGATGGTAATAATTTAACAGAATTTACTACTTTAGATAGTGAGGACTTTCTTTGAAACAGGGTGAAATTTGGCTCAAAATAGATTAGTTAAGAAGATAGGTTTCGTTGATAAAGAAACTTTAATTGCATGTAAAGAGTCATTAGATATTGTATTTCAATAGTGATTTAATTTTTTATATATCCCAATTTATGCTATAATTATCCTATGAAAAAAGAGGAATAGAGAAAGGAATAATAACCACTGCTATTACAATGATAAAAGAGTTTAATCTATCTATTGATATAGTAGCTAAAAAGTTAAATATATCTATAGATGAACTTAAAAAATATTTAGACAAGTAGGGTGTCGTCCCCTGACAACACCAAAAATATAATAATAAAAAGAGATAAAATTGAGTAAAAAATTACATTTAATTAGTTTAGGTTGTACCAAAAACCTAGTAGATAGTGAAGTTATGTTGGGTAGATTAAAAGAGTATGAGGTGGTAGATGATGCCTCTATTTCAGATGTTATTATTATTAATACTTGTGGATTTATAGATTCTGCCAAAGAGGAGAGTATCAACACAATTCTTGATACTCATAATATACGAAAAGATAATTCGCTTTTAGTTGTAAGTGGATGTCTAAGTGAAAGATATAGAGAAGAGCTTCAAAAAGAGCTTCCTGAGGTAGATATATTTACAGGTGTTGGAGATTATGAGAAGATTGATGAACTAATAGCATCTAAAGAGAATAGATTTAGTGATAGTGTATATCTAGCAGATGAGAGTTCTAATCGTGTAATTACAGGTTCAAACTCTCATGCTTATATCAAAATATCAGAGGGTTGTAATCAAGTTTGTAGTTTTTGTGCTATTCCATCATTTAAAGGTAAATTACACTCTCGTGGATTAAATTCTATCAAAAAAGAGGTAGAGAGATTAGTAGCTAATGGATATTATGAGTTCTCTTTTGTATCACAAGATAGTAGCTCTTTTGGTAGAGATATGGGATTAAAAGATGGTTTAATTGATTTAATTGATATGGTAGAAGAGATTGATGGGGTAAAGAGTGCCAAAATATTATATCTATATCCATCTACTACTACAATAGAGTTAATTGATAAAATTGCATACTCCAAGATTTTTGAAACATATTACGATATGCCAATTCAACATATTGCAGATTCTATGTTACTTAAGATGAAGAGAGGATTTGGAGAAGAGGCTACAATTAGATTACTTGAACAAATGAAAAGTCATAAAGATAGTATGATAAGAAGTGCGATTATAGCAGGACACCCAAATGAAAGTAAAGAGGAGTTTGAAAAAGTTTCTAAATTTGTAAAATCTTTTGAATTTGATAGATTAAGTATCTTTGAATATTCTAATGAAGAGAGTACAAAAGCTCATACAATGGAGCAGTTAGATAGTGAATTAATTGCTAAAAGAGCAAATATTTTGGGTGATATT
The DNA here is from genome assembly GCA_027065045.1 of Campylobacteraceae bacterium. GTDB lineage: Bacteria > Campylobacterota > Campylobacteria > Campylobacterales > Sulfurovaceae > FS08-3. The sequence continues at coordinate 12,511 of JAMOOX010000132.1, forward strand.
GCATCTAAAACAAATATAAAATCACTTAAAAATATGATAGGTAAAACTATTGATATTGTATTAAATGGAGAGAGTGATGAACATGAGTATATCCTCTCTGCTAGACCACTTAGTTGGGCATTTGAGATTGATGGAGATATATTAATCAATGATACAAATGAATTAGAGATTAAATATGGAGAGATTTATAGAGCCAAAATTACAGAGATAGCAGGAGATAGACTATTAGCCACATTAATTTAGAGCATATAGAACTCTTAAAAGAGTCCAAAAATTTATTAGCTTTTTCAGCAGGAGTTGATTCTACGGCTCTATTTTTTCTACTATTACAAGAAGAGATAGAGTTTGATATAGCACTTGTTAATTATCAAACTAGAGATAGTTCAGATGATGAAGAAAAATATGCCAAAGAGTTAGCTAATATATATGATATTAACTGTTATACAATACAATCTCTAATAATTGGAAATAATTTTGAAAAACAAGCAAGAGATATAAGATATAAATTTTTTGATAAACTAATGGTAGATTATGATAATCTATTAATGGGACATCAACTAAATGACCAATTAGAGTGGTTATTTATGAGACTCTCCAAAGGTGCAGGATTAATGGAACTTATTGGATTAGAGTCAATATCTAATAGAAAAGATTATAAAGTTATTCGCCCCATTCTTCAAACCTCCAAAAATGAACTTTTAGAGTTTTTAGATCAAAATAGTTATAAATATTTTGTTGATAGCTCAAATTTTAGTGATAAATATGAGAGAAATAGATTTAGAGAAGAGTTTGCAAATAGTTTTATAGATAAATATAGAGATGGTGTCAAAAAAAGTCTTGATTATCTAAAAACTGATAAATCTCAACTTACTCAAAATTTTAGAGAAATATATAGCTATCAAGAGTTAATTATCCTCAAAATAGAAAATATGCAATATAAAATCAAAGCAGTAGATATAACACTCAAAAAACTAGGTTATCTACTAAGCAATGCCCAACGAAATGAAATTATTCAATCAAACTCTATCGTAATTGGTGGATTATGGGTGGTTGAAAGTAGTAATAACTTAATCTATATATCACCCTATATCAAAACTAAAATGCCAAAAGAGTACAAAGAGTTATATAGAAAAGCCAAAATTCCACCCAAAATTCGTCCATATTATTATCAAAACTCAATTGTGCCTAATCTGGTGGCATATAATTAGATTTAGATTTTGTTTCTGCTCTTTTTTGCTTTTCACTCATTCTTACAGCATCCTCTAAATCCTCTTGGTTATCATATCTTGCCCCATCAATAAACTTAGATTGGTCATCAAACTGCCCAGTCTTCACACCCCAAATAAGAGCAAGAAGCCCCAATGCCCCAAGAAATGTAGATACACTTAACATCAATATAATTATACTTTCGCTCATACTAATTTCCTTTGTGATATAATAGCAGATATTAATTAAAGGTAGTTATATGGATATTTTTCAAGCAATAATTATAGGAATAATAGAGGGATTTACAGAGTTTTTACCTATATCTTCAACAGGACACATGATAGTAGCATCTCATTTTATGGGAATTGAACAAAATAGTATAAACAAAGCTTACGAAGTAATTATACAATTTTCAGCAATCTTAGCAGTGATATTAGTATATAAAGATAAACTAAGCCCCCAAAATATAGAGCTATGGCAAAAATTATTAATAGCATTCTTACCATTAGCAATTATAGGATTTATATTCAAAGATAATATCAAAGAGCTTTTTAGTATGAATATCGTAGCAATTATGTTTATAATAGGTGGAATAATCTTTTTAATAGTAGAAAAGTTTTATGATGAGCAAAAAACTCACACCACAACTATAGATAACATTACATTCAAACAAGCCTTTTTTATAGGATTAGCACAAATATTCTCACTAATTCCTGGCACAAGTAGAGCAGGGGCTACAATTATAGGGGGATTATTATTAAAATTAGATAGAAAGACCTCCACAGAGTTTTCATTTTTATTAGTAATTCCTGTAATGGGTGCAGTAAGTGGATATGATTTACTTAAACACTATGATGAGTTTGCTAATTTAGATTATACCCCATTTATTATAGGATTTATAGTATCTTTTATAGTAGCCTATATTACAATCAAATCACTTTTAATATTTTTAGAGAGATTTACATTTGTATCATTTGGAATATATAGAATATTATTTGGAATATTTTTATTAATTTATATGTAATAATTTTTTTGGACGAGATGACTTCAGCTCAATGCCAATGACTTAAGGATTATTGCTCTTCGGAAGTGATGGCTCCAGCTTCACTAAATACCTGCTGAAGCTAAAGCATCAGTTCCAAAAAGTTAAATATTTTCCTGATAGAGTATTATAAAACTTAATTTATAATACTCTTTTTTTTAGATATACTTCCTTAATATTTTAGAAAGATAAAGCAGAAGTATTAGCAAGAAGTATTAAAATTATGAATTTTATTCTACCCTTAGCAAATGCGTAGCTGATATTATATCTTGAAGAGATTTTTTATCTTTATGAAAAAATGGAATAAATAGTGGTATTATACTAATAATAGCAAGTAGTTCTATATAGTATCTTAGTATTATAGAGCCTATTAATGGCTTATTCCCATCTCTATCTACAAGCTTTATATTATATGCTTTGCACCCTGGGGTTTGGGATTTTTTGGCAAAGAATACCACTACTAATATAAAGTTTGGAATTATAATATATATCCAACCCATTGCCATATTATTGCTAAAGTTCTCTCTGCTTCCTACTATTACATATACTACAAAGTACATTATTGGCATCAGTAGCATAAATAAATCTGTTAAGAATGCTTTGAATCTATCTCCAATGGAGGCGTAATTATTGTTATCTTTTACTTCTGTTTTTTTCTCTTTTTTAGGTATATCTTTGATATTACCTTTTTTTATATCTCTAAATCTCTGTTTTGCCATCTCTTATGCTCCTAAATTCATAGAAAAAATTGGTAGCAACATTGCTACAACTATCACACCTACAATACCTGCAATAAAAAGCATCATAATTGGTTCTAAAAGACTAAGTAGTAGTTTAATCTTATCCTCATTCTCTTCATTATAAAGTTTTGCTATATTATCTAATATATGTGCTACTTCACTTGACTCTTCTCCTAATGCTAATGATTGCATAAAGTTTCTTTTTAGCTTAACACCTTTACTTATAGCTAGAGCATTTGATAGCTTATTTCCCTCTACTACTTTTATTGAGGCATCTGCAAATAGTTTTTTGAGTCCATTATTATTAAATGTAGTTGAAGCAAGTTCTACGGCTTGTGCGTAAGATACTCCTGAATTTAACATCAAAGATAATATATAAGAAAATCTTCCTAGTTCATAATTTTGAATGATTGTACCAATTATTGGTAATCTTATCATTAGTTTATCTACTGATAATTTAAAAGAGGTTATATTTTTATAAGAAAATTTATATACTATAACCCATATTATCAAAGATATAAAAAGAGTAATATAGTGAGCTTTTAAAAAATCACTTATAGAGAGTACAAATTGTGTAATTTCTGGTAGCTCTTGACCTGTATCTTCAAATATACCTGTGATTTTGGGTACAACAAATGTAATAAGAAATCCACTCATTAAAATTGCAACACTTAATATAAATATAGGATATGCCATTGCACTTGAAATTTGTTTTTTTACTTTTGATTGAGATGAGAAGAAATTTCCCATATTAGTAAGGACTTCACCAAGCTTCCCACCACTACTTGATACACTAATACTTTGTGTAAAAAAGTTTGGAAGAGAGAATACTTTTTGAGAAGTTAGTGCAACATTAAGTGATTTTCCCTCATCAATCATACTTTTAAGCGAATTTAAAAATGAGCTATATTTTTTTTCATCTTCGTGTTGGTTTTCCATTAGTTTGAGGGCTGTTAGCATAGCCATTCCAGAATTTAGATAAGAAGATAACTCTTTGGCAAATCCACTAAGTAACACACTAGGCATTTCTCGTTTAGAAAATTCATCTAATGATAACTGTTTTGATGGTTTGAGTAGTTCGTAATATATACCCATTGCCTTTAATTTACTTTTAGCTTCATCTTGTGTTGAGGCTTCTAGTGTACCTTTGGCACTTTTACCAAGTTTATCTATACCTTTATATTTAAAAAGCATCTCTTTATAAACCTTTTTGTAAAATTATACAGTAATTAATTTAATTAGTAAGGTTATCATTTGAAAAAAGAGATTATACTGTTTTTATCAGTTTTTATATTTTTAGCATTAGGTATGCATTTTAAAGAGTGGTTAGACCACCCATTATCTCATATAGAGGCACTTTCCACGGCAGGTGCTTATGGAATTGGTGCATTTCATCCATTAGTATTTACTATTGCTATATACTTAATCTTAGGACTTTTTAGAGTCTTGTTTAAATATATCAAAAAATTATTTAATAGATAGAAGATATTTAATGATATTAACAACAACTGCACAATATGCAATACAGATTTTATCGTTTATGGCAAAATCACCAGATGAGAGATATTCATCAAAAATACTCTCCCAAGAGCTAAATATCTCTTATAAATATTTAGCAAAAATTATGACTAAATTAAAAAAGAGTGAGATTATTACATCTATTCAAGGTAAATATGGTGGTTTTATCTTAAATAGAGAGTTAGAAAAGATTAGGGTTATAGATATTATTAAGGTATTTGATAATATTGATAATAGTAAATGTATTTTGATGGATATAAAATGTAATTTTAAACAAAAATGTATTCTCCATGATAAGTGGCAAAAACCTAGATGTTCTATCGATGATTTTTTGATAAATACTACTCTTTTAGAACTTATTGAAGATAATAAATTAACATCTTAATACTACTTGCTAGTAGTGTTTTTAAATCTAGTTTTTTTATAATTTTAGCTCTAAAAAGCATTTTATTTAGTCATTCTTAATACCACTTTAACTATAATACAAGGTTAATATATATCATTATGTTATGATGTAAAAAATAAAGGGGGTATTGCATGCAATCAAATGCTGCGTTAGAATATGATTATTCTATAGCGAAATTGTTTACTTATACAACAATTTTGTTTGGAATTTTAGGTATGATAGTTGGTACGCTTATAGCGTCTCAATTGGCATTTCCAGAACTTAATTACTTATTAGGGGAATATGGTACTTTTTCAAGACTTAGACCAGTTCATACTACTGTTGTAATTTTTGGTTTTACTTTAAGTGGAGTTTTTGCAACATTTTATTATGTAGCACAAAGAGTTCTTAAGGTTTCAATGGCAGAGTCAAAATTTCTTATGGTTATAGGAAAGATTCACTTTTGGTTATATTTTGTAGGTGCATTACTTGCAACTATTTCACTACTTTTAGGGTTTACTGCTGGTAAAGAGTATGCTCAATATGAGTGGCCAATAGATATTGTTATTGTTATTGTTTGGGTATTATGGGGAGTTAGTCTATTTGGTATCATTGGTATCAGAAGAGAAAAATCACTATATATTTCATTATGGTATTATATTGCTTGTTTCCTTGGTGTAGCTATGCTTTACCTATTTAATAATATGGAAGTACCAACTGCTTTAGTATCAGGTTATGGTAATATTATGCACTCCGTTTCTATGTATTCTGGGACAAATGATGCTCTAGTTCAATGGTGGTGGGGACATAATGCTGTTGCATTCGTGTTTACTGTGCCTATTGTTGCTATGATTTATTACTTCTTACCAAAAGAGTCTGGTCAAGCAATCTATTCATATAAATTGTCTTTGTTATCATTTTGGGGTTTAATGTTTGTATATCTTTGGGCTGGTTCTCACCACCTTTTATACTCTCCTGTTCCTGATTGGATGCAGACTATGGGTTCTATTTTCTCAATAGTTCTTATCTTGCCATCTTGGGGTTCAGCGATTAACATGCTTCTTACAATGAAGGGTGAGTGGAATCAACTTACTGAAAATCCACTAATTAAATTTATGGTTCTAGCTTCAACATTCTATATGCTTTCAACTCTTGAAGGTCCAATTCAAGCTATTAAATCAGTAAATGCTATTGCTCACTTTACAGATTGGATTCCTGGGCATGTTCATGATGGTGTTCTTGGTTGGGTTGTATTTATGATTATGGCTGCAATATTCCATATGACACCTAGAATGTTCAAAAGAGAAATATACTCTAGAAAACTTCTTGAATCTCAATTTTGGTTACAAACTGTAGCTGTTGTATTATACTTTACATCTATGTGGATTGCAGGTATTACACAAGGTATGATGTGGAGAGCTGTTGATGAATATGGTAACTTAATGTACTCATTTATCGATACAGTAACTGTACTTCACCCATATTATGCAATTAGAGCATTATCTGGTGTATTATATTTAGTAGGATTCTTGATGTTCGCATTTAATATTTATAAAACTATAACTGCTTCTAAGAGATTAGAAGAAGAACCACAGTTTAAAACACCTATGGCTTAAGGAGGTAGATTATGTTTCATTGGTTAGAAAAAAATCCATTCTTTTTTAGTGTTGGAGTATTTATTGTTATCGCATTTGCAGGTCTTATAGAGATTTTGCCAAACTTTGCAGAAGCTTCTCGTCCTGTTCAAGGTTTAAAACCTTATACAGTTCTTGAACTAGCTGGTAAAGAAGTTTATAAAAAAGACAACTGTATGTCATGTCATTCACAAATGATTAGACCATTTAAATCAGAAACTGATAGATATGGACAATATTCATTAAGTGGAGAGTATGCTTATGATAGACCTTTTTTATGGGGTTCAAAAAGAACTGGACCTGATTTACATAGAGTAGGAAATTATCGTACAACAGATTGGCATGAAACTCATATGTTTGAACCAACAGCAGTAGTACCTAGTTCTATTATGCCAGCATATAAACATCACTTTACAAATATAGCTGATATTGAGACTGCTTATGCAGAAGCTTTCACAGTTAAGGCAGTATTTAATACTCCTTATGATGTAGAGGGTGGAGTTAAACTTGGAACTTGGGAAGAGGCACAAAAAATGGCTCTTGCAGAGGCTAAGTTAATTACAGCTGATATGAAAAATAAAAATGTTAAAGATGCAGTAGAATCAGGAAAAATCCCTGAAATTGTTGCATTAATTGCATATTTAAATAGATTGAAGTAGAGGTTAGCATAGTGGAAATAAGGGAGCTACAAGCGTATGCAAACTTCTTTTTTACAATGTTTTTGGTATTTCTTCTGTATGGATATATAGTTCATTTATACAGAAGTGAAAAAAAAGGTGAGAGGGATTATGAAAAATATGCAGATATGGCACTTCATGATGAGATAAGTGATGCCCCTGTAGATGTTAATCCTAAAACTTTAGATAAAAAAGGTAAGGAGTAAAATATATGAACGGTTTAATGATAAAAGCACTATCATTTGCAGTGGTTCTTATCCTAGCTACATTTTATGTAGTTAATTCTATGAATATTGATTTGAGTGATCCTATCAATATGATTACAATGATAGGTGCTATTGCAATTGCTGTAATAACAGCTGGTGTATCTGTAAAATATATCAATCAAATGAAGAGTGATACAGCAGATGGAAAATTGGCAGAAGAGAACTGGGATGGTATTGGTGAGTATTTAAATGAGCTTCCATCTGGTTGGGCATTTTCATTTTTAGGAACAATGATTTGGGGAGTATGGTACTGGTTTATAGGTTATCCTTTAAACGCATTTTCTCAAATTGGACAGTACAACGAAGAGGTTTTAGCATATAATAAGAAGTTTGAAGCTACTTATAAAAACCCTAGTGTATCTGTATTAAAAGAGATGGGTGAATCTATATTTCTAGTTAAATGTGCGCCATGTCATGGTACTACAGGTGATGGATTATCAGGTAAAGCACAAGATTTTACTACTCGTATGAGTAAAGCTCAAATATTAGATATAATAGCAAATGGTTCAAATCAACTTAGCTATCCAATGGGTGCAATGCCAGCTGGTATGGTAAGTGGAGATGATGCTAATGTTATTGCTACTTGGATTGCTAGTGGAATGAAAGGTGAAAAACCTGTTGCATTTACTGCTTGTGCATCTTGTCATGGTGAAGATGGTAAAGGAATGGCTGGAATGGCACCTAATCTTGCTGAGTATGATGATACAATTATTATCAAAACTTTAGAACATGGTAAAAAAGGTAAGCTTGGAACTATGCCATCATTTAAAACTATGCTAACACCAGTTCAAGCTAAATCATTATCAGCTTATATCAAAACATTGAAATAGGGAGAGTGATATGGTAACAGAAAACACAAATAGAAATGTATTTGGATTACATGGTGTAACAGGTATGTTAATAGCTACTGTACTTTTATTGACTATATTAGTTGTTTTAACTATATGGGGAATTGGAGTACAACAAAAAAGTGCTACTAATTATTATGATGCTAGTTCAATTACTGGAAGTTTAACAAATGTTAAAGCTAATAGTGTTGATAATGCTAAGCATTCATTTGTTGATGTAAAATAAGGAGAATTATTATGATATCAATTATGGATAAAGTATTAGGTGTAGGTATGCTTTTAATGGCATTAATCACAATATGGTCTGTTGTAACAGACAACCATCTATTTATAAGCTAATGCAAAAAAGTAAAGTATGGGCTTTTGCCCTGCTTACTTTTATCTTTCAAACTCTTCTATACTCAAATAATATACTCAAAGATGACTTTATTACATACAAAGCTGGAATTTTAATAAATGATATATCTAAAGAATCAAAAGATAAATTAGATATTAATATATATACAATTAGTAGTAATGAGATGTTAAAGCCAAGAAGTAATTTATTTGAATATTTAAAGAGTTATGAAAATAATATGAGTAAGCCTTATGTTGCAGTAATATTTATTCCTCGTGCTAAAAGAGTAGGATTAATCGCATCTTCACCCAAACTTGCTAAAATGTATAATTCAGGTGAAGTAAAATCTGCTATGATAGGTGTAGTTGCATCTATAGATAAAAATAGCTTAGAGGATAAGTATAATATAGCATTAGTTCAAGGTGTATCAGAATTAGCAGACCAAATTGCTAAATTTAAGTGTATTAAAATGGAAAAAACAATACCAAATGATACAAAAGATTTAATATCTATTTTCCAATATATCGTATATGCAGGTAGTTTAGTTGTATTATGGATATTTTTGGTTCAACCATTTATTATAAGGAGAAAGCGTGGAGAGAGTTAAAGAAAAAACATATTGGCCTCATATGATAGTTGGCTTTTTAATGATGGCTATTCTTCTTAGCTATTGGACAATTCGTTCAGCATCATCAATGCCTGTCCAAGAGTCTAATACATATATGCAAAAGTATCAAATGGTAGATATAAATATTAATGAAATATTAATAAAAAAAGATGCTTTTGATAAAAAATATAGTATTGAACTTACTCACAAAGATAGAATGGTAGTTACTGATAATATTCATAGTAATAAAATTCAAAAAGACCAAGTAGTATTAAAAGAGGGTAAAAATAGCTTTAATTTTATTATCAAAGATAAAAGCAGTTCTAATATAGTCTCAACTTTAGATATAGATAGTATTCAGTTTCTACTCACTAGACCACATACAAAAGTAGATGATATATTAGTTAAAGATATTAAATTTATAGATAGTAAAATAGTTATAAATGATATAAATATCAAGAAAAAAGGTAGATATACCGTTCAAATCAGACTTGATATGAGAGATGGTAGTATAGGATATTATCAAACACCTGCCTATTTAAAATAAAATATAATATAATATCATAAAGAGGATAGTAAAATTACTCCTCTTTAATTTTATTAAAAACTAATTTAGGATTAGATATATGCAAAAAACAATTTTAGTAATAACAGATGGTATAGGATATAAGCCTGATAGTATATGTAATGCTTTCAAAGATGCTACTACACCTACTTATGATAAACTATTCCAAGAAGTACCTCATGAACTTATATCAACTTCAGGGCTTAGTGTAGGTTTGCCTGATGGACAGATGGGAAACTCTGAAGTGGGTCATATGACTATTGGTAGTGGTAGAATTTTATATCAAGATTTAGTCAAAATATCTTTGGCATTAGAAGATGGTTCAATAAAAAATAATAGAGCATTAAATAATACAATAACCAAAAGTGATAGAGTTCATTTAATTGGATTACTTAGTGATGGTGGAGTACACTCTCATATATCTCATACTATTGGATTAGCACAATTAATAGCAAAAGAGGATAAAAAAGTTTTTTTACATCTTATTACAGATGGTAGAGATGTATCACCTTCATCTGCTATGAGTTATATTAATCAAATTCAAGATATTTGTAGTGATAATATATCTATAGCCTCTGTTGGTGGTAGGTTTTATACTATGGATAGAGATAATAGATGGGATAGAGTAGAGAGAGGTTATAACGCTATTGTAAATGCTATACCAAAGAGCGATAATATAGAAGATTATATCAATTCACAATATAGTAGTGATATTTATGATGAGTTTATTATACCAACTGCTTTTGATGGTTATGATGGTATCCAAAATGGTGATAGTATAATTATGACAAACTTTAGAAGTGACAGAGCAAGAGAGATAACAACAGCTCTTGGATTAAAAGATTTCAGTGAGTTTAAGAGAGAATTTATCTCTCTTAATATCGCTACAATGACACAATATGATGCATCATTTGATTATCCAATACTATTTCCCAAAAAAGCACCTACTAATACATTATCAGAGGTAATTAGTGCAAAAAGATTATCTCAACTTCATACTGCCGAAACTGAAAAATATGCTCATGTTACATTTTTCTTTAATGGTGGAGTAGAAGAGGAGTTAAGTGGAGAAAAAAGAGTTTTAGTACCAAGTCCAAATGTTAAAACTTATGATATGAAACCAGAAATGTCAGCTATTGAGGTTTGTGATGGAGTATTAGAGGCTATGGAAGATGAGTATGATTTTATAGTAGTAAATTTTGCAAATGGCGATATGGTAGGACATACAGGAGATTATGAAGCAGCTAAGATAGCTGTAAATACCGTAGATAAACAACTCCAAAGAATATTAGATAAAGCAAAAGCCAAAAATTATGCCTCTATCATCACAAGCGACCATGGAAATTGTGAAGAGATGAAAGATAAAGATGGAAATACTCTTACCAATCATACCGTTGGAGATGTATGGTGTTTTATAGTAGCAACTGGTGTAACAACTATCAAAAAAAATATGGGATTAAATAATATAGCACCCACCATTTTAAAACTAATGGGGTTAGACATTCCTAGTGAGATGGATGAGCCTTTGATATAGAAGCTATTAAACTTGATAAGTATAATTAACCTTATCAAGTTTTTAACATATATTATAATCTCTGGCTATCTTTGATACTATATCTCTCTAATATCTCTTTTTTAATAGCTTTTGCTTTGACTCTATTTATTACTACCTTAGAGCCTTTTGCACCCTCTAGTATAATAAATTTATCTTTGCTATTTTTGATAATATTTACAAAATCTTTAAAGTCTTTATACTCTTTATTATTAATTTTATCAATTTTAAATAGTGAATAGCTATGGTCTCCTCTATTTAATTGAGTTGCTAAAACTTTTAATAAAACTACAGCCTCTTTTTTATCTTTTGTAGCCCACTCTCTTTGAGCAAGTTTTAATCTCAATAGTGATTGTTTTTTGCCATATAATAGATTTCTAGTAAGAGGACTAAATACATATCCACCTAAAATATAATATCTTGGCATTTTATCATATTGAAATGTATTAACTAATAGATTATCGTTTGTAACATTATTTAATACTACATCTACTGTTAAAAATTTACCATCTCGTAAAATATTAATAGGAATACTCTCTCCAATTTGCTTTTGGTCAAAATAGTAAGAGTAGTAGGTAAATGCACCTTTTTCAAACTCTACTTTACCATCATTTTCTACCTTATGCCCATCTATACCTACTAATATATCACCCTCTTTGAGTTTATCATAAGCTTTTGAAACTTGGGCGATTTGAGTTATTAAGATACCAGTAGTATTGTTATCCATTTTATAATACTCTCTAATTGTTGGATTTTCCATTCTCATAGTAGTAAGTCCCAAATCTGCAAAACCATCTAGTTTTCCATCTTTTATATCTTCTAAAAATCTCTCTATTATATCAATAGATATTAAGTATCCTACATTTTGTGCATTTGTCATACCTTGCATCACTACACCCACAATCTTACCTTTACTAATCGCAGGTCCTCCACTATTTCCACTATTAATAGCAGCATCTATTTGAACTCCTAGAAAAACCTCTCCACTATGGACATAAGATATATGTTCTATTCGTGAGACTATACCTGTAGTAACACTTAAAGTATTCCCACCCAAAGGAAATCCATAAACTGCTACTTTTTGCTCTTTTTTAGGTCTTTTACCAAACTCTAAAGCCCTAACATTATCAAAAAATTTCTCATCAACAATCTTGATAATAGCTAAATCTACTTGATGTGATACAAACTCTACCTTAGCACGATATTTTTTGGTATCTCCATTTCTTTTTACCTCTAAAAATGTGGTATTTGCTACAACATGAGCATTTGTCAAAATTCTATTTCCCTCAATTACTACTCCACTTCCACTAGCACTTTGCACTCTACTATTCCATGGTGTATCATAACTTGGTGTTTTAAAAACTGTATAAATTTTTACAATAGAATCATCTACTTTAGCATAACTTATATTACCAAAGAGTATCATAATTACTATATATTTTATTATTCTCACAAATAATCCTTTTATTATATTTTATAAAGTATTATACTATATTATTTAAGCTAACTATATTATACTACCAAAAAAATTAAGGCTAAAATATGAGTAAACTTTCAAACTCTCCATTTGAGGGACAATATCCGGATGGACACCCTGTACGAACATATCTTGAAGAGAACCTACTAATCCGTAGTTATATTAGAGAATTAGAGGTAGCAAACCCTATACACCACTTTGAACTTTTTAAAGAGTTATTTGCAAAATTATCCAAAGTAGAGCTTCATTTTGCTAGAAAAGAGAATCAACTTTTTCCATATTTAGAGAAGTATGGTTGGACAAGTCCATCTCAAAATATGTGGGCATTTCACGACCAAATTAGAGAAGAGATAAAAGAGGTCAAAAAGTTAATAGCAGATGAGAATATGGAACAGATAATATATGCTTCTCAAAGAGTTTTTAATTCACTAGAACATATTATGCAAGTAGAAGAGGGTAGATTATTACCAAATGCTATGAGTATGCTAAGCCAAGATGATTGGAAAGAGTTTTATGAGGGAGATAAAGAGATTGGTTGGATGTTTGATACACCCCCTACTCAATACCCAGCACCAGAGTATATTCACCCAAGTCAAGATACCAAAAAGAAAAAATTACCATTTGATATAGATGATAAGATTCACTATGATGAGGGTTATCTTACTCCTGCACAAGTAAATTCAATTTTTAGAATACTACCAGTTGATATTACCTATGTAAATGAAAATGACCAAGTAGTATTTTATAATCGTGGAGATGATAGAGTTTTCCCTAGAAGTGCAGGAATTATAGGAAGAGAGGTAAAGTTTTGCCACCCTCCAAAATCAGTTGACCAAGTACTAAGAATATTAGAAGAGTTCAAAGCAGGAAGACAAGATAAAGCAGAATTTTGGATAGAATTTAAAGGTCAATTTGTACATATTCAATATTTTGCTGTAAGAGATGAAGATGGGACTTATAGAGGAGTAATAGAGATGAGTCAAGATGTAACTCATATCCGTTCACTAAAAGGACAACAAAGACTTTTGGATTGGGAGTAGAAAAAATTATAAATTTGTAGGGTGGGTGAAACCCACCGTTTAATGATTATCTTCATTTTTGGTGGGTTTTACCCACCCTACGATTTTATGTGTAACATCAGTAAACAAGATACTTTTAGAAAAAAAAGATAAAATTCATTTATAAAAATTGATAGGATATATATGAACAAAGAGTTTGAAAATGCCGTTACAAAAATATTAGAACTTGTTGGAGAAGACCCAAATAGAGAGGGATTAATCAAAACACCATCAAGAGTAGCTAAATCATTTGAGTTTTTAACACAAGGTTATCATCAAGACCCACAAGAGGTGCTAAATAATGCTCTCTTTAGTAGTAGTAATGATGAGATGGTAGTAGTAAGAGATATAGAGTTTTACTCTATGTGCGAACATCATATATTACCAATTATAGGTAGAGTCCATGTAGCATATATTCCTGATGGCAAGGTGGTAGGATTATCCAAGATACCAAGAGTAGTAAATATATTTGCTAGACGACTACAAATCCAAGAACAGATGACAGAACAAATCGCAGATGCAATAAATAGTACAATCAACCCAAAAGGTGTAGCCGTTGTAGTAGATGCAAGACACATGTGTATGGAGATGAGAGGAGTAGAGAAGATAAACTCTACTACTGTAAGTTCAGCTTTAAGAGGACTATTTAAGAGTGATAATAGGACAAGAAAAGAGTTTTTTGATATTATAAATAGTCCACAAGGGAAGAATTATTAAAATTATAATTATAGGAGGAGGGGCTAGTGGGTTATTAGCCTCAATTCTACTTGCCCAAAAAGGTGAGAGAGTCTTAATATTAGAGAAAAATAGCAAAGTTGGTAAAAAACTACTTATTACTGGAAATGGAAGATGTAATATAACCAATAGAGATATAGATATTAAATATTTTCACTCTGATAATATGGATTTTGTATCTCAAACTTTAATTGGATTTGATAGAGTTAAATCTATATTAGAGGAGTTAGGGATTAAGCTTACTCAAAATAGTGATGGTAAAGTATATCCCATGAGTAGAGAGGCTAAAAGTGTAGTAGAGATTTTATTATATGAAGCACTTAATTTAAAAGTAGAGATACTTTATAATCAAGATGTTAAGAATATATCAAAAGATAGAGATTTTATAATCCAAACTTCTAGCAATAGCTTTAAAACATCAAAGCTAATTATAGCATCAGGAAGTAGTGTCTATCCACAATTAGGAGCATCTAATATAGGATTGGATATTGCTTCTTCATTTAAGCATAATATTATTCCTACCTCACCATCATTAGTCCAACTCACCACCCCAAACCCAATAAAATCATTATCAGGATATAGACAAAAAGCCAAAGTTAAACTTATATCTAATGGGACAACTATTCAAGAGGTATCAGGGGATGTCCTATTTACCAATTATGGTATTTCAGGACTTGCTATACTTGATATTAGCTATTTAGTGGCTAAAGGGTTAAATAACTATGAGTATATAGAACTTTCTATTAATCTATTAGAAGATTTAAAGACTCTCTCAATAAATAAAAGTAGTAATAAACCATCAAAACTTTGGCTAAGTGGATTTATAAATCAAAAATTAGCTCAAATTATATTATCTCAAAACTCTCTATTAGATAAAAAAGAGAAAGATATAAATACCAAAGATATAAAAAAGATAATATACTCCCTAAAAAACTTTAGATTAGAGATAGATGGTACAAGAGGAGAAAAAGGGGCTGAGGTAATGGCAGGAGGAATAGATACAAGAGAGCTTAACTATAATATGAGTTCTAAATTGGTTGATAATCTATATTTTATAGGTGAAGTAGTAGATGTAGTTGGAGATAGAGGAGGATATAATTTACACTGGGCTTGGAGTAGTGCTTTAAGATTAGTAGATATATAAATCATTAAAAATATTTTATTTAAAATAATCTGTAGGGTGCTTTCCCCTGAAAGCACCAATTAAGAATATAATTTAATTATTTTTAATACACTCTTTTGTTGATTTAATTATAAAATCTTTAATTTCTTTATTTGGATTATTTAATATAGTTTCATCTAAATTATATTTATTATCCACTTTATTATATAAACATTGACATTGAGATTTTGATTGTAATTGTTCATGACATTGAGCAATAAAAGCAACTTCTATTTTATTTGAGAAAAGATTAACAGATATACCTACCCCAATCCAAGCACCCAAAAGAAATCCTACATATTTATATATTGTGCTACCATAATCAATACCAATAGCACTAGAAAACCAATCAAAAAATAAACCTATATATCTTCCTATTATGGCAAATGGAGTTCCTATAATAATACTTACAAAGAAAATCATAATATTTGATGCTAATCCTGTTCCTGTATTTCCAAAAATAATTGTTAATATAACTATAACTGCTGTTATTAGTGTTGATTCTAATAATGTATCTTTCATAATTTATATCTCCTTAAAAGATTAGTTTAACACCTTATAGAGTGTTGCTATTAAAATAATATAGTAATACAATTTAAAGAAACCTTATAGGGTGTTAAATAATTTGAAAATAATAGATTTTGATGATGATTCTTTAGAAAATTTTTATAAATTAATAAGTTCTAATATAATAAGAATTAGAAAAGATAAAAAAATATCACAATTAAAGTTAGCCAATGCGATAGGGCATCAAAATGCCACTTTTTTAGGAAAAGCTGAACTTTTGGCAGAAAATAAACACTTTAATCTTGAACATTTACATAAAATATCAAAAGTATTAGATATAGATATTTGTGAATTTTTAAAGCCTTAAATATATTATAGTAATATTTTTTGATTATTTTAGTTATAATATTGTTAATAATATTATAAACAAGGAGTATCAGATGTTACAATTAAAGATAAATAATCCTCAAATAGAGACTATTTTTGAAACAAAATTTCACTCTAATCAAGAGAAATTTATAGAGTTTATTGTTGATTTTATAGAAAATAATAAAAAAGTAGTAGATAGATATTTTGATAAAAAAAGTAAATCTAAAATTAAATATAAAAGATTAAATCCAATGGAAAATTACTATACTTTATCTATTGATGAAAATCAGGTAGAGATGACAAATCCATTTGAGAATATAGAAAATTCTGTAGATTTTGCTAAAAAGTTACGAGAAGAGTCTTATAGATGATATTTCTTGATACTAATATTTTAATAGAATATTTAAAGGGTAATAGAGATATTCTAAGAGATTATAATTTAGAAGAGTTATTTATTAGTGATATTGTTATAATGGAGTTATATCAAGGAGCAAGAAATAGAAGTGATTTAAATTTTATAGCTAAAGAGATTTCTATTTTTAAGATTTTAAAAACAAATGATGAGATTATAAAGTTAGCTACTATTTTGGTTAAAGAATATAATTTATCACATAATATGAAAATGATGGATGCTATTATTGCTTCTACTTCAATGGTTTATAATATTAAACTTATGACTCTTAATAGAAAAGATTTTATATATTTAACAGAAATAGAATTGGTGTAAAAGTCAAATAATGTATAAATCATCACTAAAAGCAATTCAAAAATCAGGTAGATTTAGAGAGAGAAGAGTATATAATCCAAATTTAATAGATTTTGCCTCTAATGATTATTTGGGATTAGCCTCTAAGTATAAACTATTAGATAAAGCTATTAAACTAATCAAAAATTATAACTCTTATGCCCCAAAATCTTCTATGCTTGTAAATGGATATCACCCTATACATAAACTATTTGAAGATAGATTATTAGAGTTACAAAGCTTTGAGAACTCTATTGTAGTTGGTAGTGGATTTTTGGCAAATATATCTTTGATAGAATCACTTGTAAGAAAAAATGATATACTTTTTATTGATGAGGAGTATCATGCTTCAGGGATTTTGGCTACTAAACTTATACCTAATAGAGTGGTATATTTTAAGCATAATAACCCACAAGATTTAGAAGATAAATTAAAGAGTTATAAATATAATCGCTCATTAATTGCCGTAGAGGGTGTATATTCTATGAGTGGAAATATATGTAATAGAGATATTATAGATATTGCCAATAGATATAATTCTATATTGATAATGGACGAAGCACATAGTAGTGGAGTAATAGGAAAAAATCTACTTGGGATTTTTGATTATTATAATCTACCTATTAGAGAGAATTATATTAAAATGGGAACACTTGGCAAGGCTTATGGGAGTTATGGGGCGTATATATTAGCATCAAATGAGATTATAAGTTTCTTGGAAAATAGAGCTAAACCTATAATATACTCTACTGCTCCATCAATATTAGATATAGCCTTAGCATTAATTAATTTAGATTATATTCATCAAAATAGAGCTAAATTATCAAAAAAAATTAAAAATAGACATAAAATTATCAAAGATATATTAGATATAGATATAAAATCTCTAATTCTACCTATACCTCAAAATAGTAATCAAGATACAATAGATACTCAAAAGTTATTAATAGATAGAGGTTATATTGTTGGAGCTATTAGACAACCTACTGTTCAAAAACCAATTTTAAGAGTTATACCACAAATAGGAAGTAGCAAAAAGGATTTGATAGAGATATTAAAAATAATAAGCTATAATAACTCAAAATAAAAAATTTGAGTTAAAAGAGTTTTAATGGCAAAAAGTCTAATTGAAAAACCTCCATTTAAGTTTGAGTATCAACTCTATAATACACAAGATAATTTAGAGTATCTACAAAAGTATAGAGATGTAGATAAAAAGGGTAGATATTTATATTGGGATAAATTTAAATATCGTGTAGATAAGGGTGATGATGTCAAAAGGGCTTGGTGGGCTACAAAGTTTGTACGATTTTCTAAATCTAAACCTATAGATTATAGAGATAAGAGTGGGGATATATTTATATTTTGTATTCCTGATACACTTCAAGCTAAATTATATAAAATATCTCATTTAGCATCACAAGGGATAGTCCCATATAACTCAATTAAAAAGCACTATTTAATATCATCTCTAATGATGGAAGAGGCTATTAGTAGCTCTCAATTAGAGGGGGTATCAACTACACGAAAAGTTGCTAATTTTATTCATCCTATTATCAAAGCTATTATATTACATTTTATGATAGCTTATGAACATCCATTTGCAGATGGCAATGGTAGAACGGCAAGAGCTATATTTTATTGGTATATGCTCAAAAGTGGATATGATTATTTTGAGTATGTATCTATTAGCAAACTACTCAAAAAAGCACCCAAACAGTATGGATTATCATTTTTATATAGTGAGATTGATAATAATGATTTGACATATTTTATAGACTATCAACTTGATATTATACTTAGGGCTATTGATGAGCTATTGAGCTATTTAGAAGAGAAGAGTAGAGAGTTTCAAGAGCTTAATATAGTTTTAGATAACTCTTCTATTGGTAACTCTCTAAATTTTATAGAAAAAGATATTCTAAAAAAAGCTATTAAACATCCAGCTAGAATATTTACTGCCAAAGAGATAGCAAATAGCTATAATAAATCTTTAAATAGTGCAAGAAAATATCTAAATCAACTTGTAGAGCTTAAGGTTCTTGCTATTATTAAAAATGGTAGAACTAAAGAGTATATTGCGTTATCTGATATATTAGAGAAGTTGAAGAGGTAGTAATTGAAGATTGTAATTATATTTATTTAACTCCATTATGTTATAATAAATTCAAAAAGGAAAAGATATGAGATTTTTAAATATGAAAACAGATTACGCCTTTAAAAAAGTATTCGGAAGTGAAAATAGCAAAGATATACTAAAAAGCTTTTTAAACTCAACCC
>JAMOOX010000133.1 GCA_027065045.1 Campylobacteraceae bacterium
AGAGACTGCTTGAAGGTTTCTAACTCTCCTTTGTATAGAGCCATTATAACTTCTCTTTTCTGAATACTTGATATATCTTTATCCGTTAGGTAGCTGTGAAAGAGATTGTTTAAGGATATTTGAACTTCCTTGTTCGGAACTCTCAGATGGTAGATTATACCGCCTATTATAGGATCTTCTTCCATTTTCTCTATGGTTAAATAACCTGCTTGAAATAGAAGGCTCTCCAATCTTAAATCTTCTATATCAAATGTATTCAGCAAAAGATCGTCAATAATCAGATTTTCAATTTCAGGTATAAAGTAATTTCTTGTTTTTAAGATATCTATTAAGCTTGACGGATTTCCGCTTTCCCACCAGTAGTTTTTGAAGGTGAATTCGTTATCTATGAATTGCAGTATATCAAAAGGATTATAAAGCTTATCTTTTAGGTAGTAATATCCATTATACCATTCTTTCACTTTATCTTTATCTGTATTCTTTAGATATTCCTTAAAGCTTGTCTCTAAATCATCTTGGGTATATCCGCAAATGTTGCCAAATCTTTTATGTAGGGATATATCTACAAGATTATTTAATCCGCTAAATATACTTGCCTTGCTGAATTTTGATATGCCTGTGAGAAAGGCAAACCTTATATAACGGTCGTTTGATTTTATATTTATGTAGATACCTCTTAAAAAATCTCTGTTTTGTTTTGCCATCTCTAAATTATCCATGTTGTCCAATATAGGCTTGTCGTATTCGTCTATGAGAATGACTACAGGCTTTGAGTATTTTTTATAAGATTCGTATATAAGCTCTCCAAAACAGATTCCTATATCTTTAGATTTGCATTCTATTCCTAAAATCTCTTGATTTCTTTTAAGGATAGCCTTTGCAATCTCTTGTGTAGATTCCAAAGTTTTAAAGTTGCCACTCCAGTCTATCCTTATCACAGGATACTTCTCAAAATTATATTTATCGTAGATATATAAACCTTTAAATAGGTCTTTATTCCCATTAAATATCTCATTCAGGGTATCAAGAAACAGCGATTTTCCAAATCTTCTTGGGCGAGAGAGAAAAACATATTGATAATTCTCTATTAAGTCTAAAGCTTCCCTTGTTTTATCTATGTAAACATAATTGCCTTCAATTATTTTTGAGAATGTTTGAATGCCTATTGGGAGTTTTTTCATCTTTGTCTCTCAGTAATTACAATATCAAAACCGCTTCTATCTACTTTATTTACTTGCCCAAATCCTTTACTTTCTATCTTCCTCTTCAATTTA
>JAMOOX010000134.1 GCA_027065045.1 Campylobacteraceae bacterium
CAGTTGGTGGAAGATTTTATACAATGGATAGAGATAATCGTTGGGATAGAGTGGAAAAAGGGTATAATGCAATTGCAAATGCTAATCCAAAAACTAATCTTACTATTAATGATTATGTTGATAACTCTTATGAAAAAGATGAATTTGATGAGTTTATTGAGCCAATAGCTTTTGGAAATTATGATGGAATACAAGATAATGATAGTGTAATTATTGCAAATTTTAGAAGTGATAGAGCAAGAGAGATTACGACTGCTTTGGGTTCAAAAGAGTTTAATCATTTTTCAAGAGAGTATAAAAAATTAAATATTGCAACAATGACAAAATATGATGCCTTATTTACTTATCCTATTTTATTTACAAAAGATACACCAAAAAATACTCTTGCTGAGGTTATATCAGAACAAAGACTTACTCAACTTCATACAGCAGAAACAGAAAAATATGCACATGTAACTTTTTTCTTTAATGGTGGAGTTGAAGCTCCGATGATTGGAGAGAGCCGAGTTCTTGTACCATCTCCTGATGTTAAGACTTATGATATGAAACCAGAGATGTCGGCTGATGAGGTTGGAGATGGTGTGGTTAAAGCTATGGGTGAAAACTATGATTTTATTGTTGTTAATTTTGCTAATGGTGATATGGTTGGACATACTGGAGATTATGAAGCTGCCAAAATTGCAGTTAATACGGTTGATTCTCAGTTAGAAAAGATTATTAATCAAGCAAAAGAGCAAAATTATGCAATTATTATCACAAGTGACCATGGAAATTGCGAAGAGATGAAAGATATTAATGGAGATGTTTTAACCAATCATACTGTTGGGGAGGTTTGGTGTTTTGTATTAGCTGATGGTGTTAGCAAACTTAAAGAGAATATGGGACTTAGTAATATTGCATCAACCGTACTAGAATTAATGGATATAAAAACTCCTGATGAGGAGATGGATGAGTCACTATTATCTTAAGAAATTTTTCAAAAAGTCTACTCTAAGACTATATTAGTATAATTAAATATTATATATAAAAATAGTTTTGGAGAATTAATGGTAAAAGATTTAGTAATATATCCTGATAAAAGAATAGGTGTAGTATCAAGTGATGTAAGGATATTTGACGACGAGTTAATAGAGCTGATTGGAGATATGAAAGATACAATGAAAGAGCATAATAGCAATGGATTATCGGCTATCCAAATTGCTGTTCCTGCATCAATTATGATTATCAAAAATAGTGATGGTGAGTTTTTAGAATTTATAAATCCTAG
>JAMOOX010000135.1 GCA_027065045.1 Campylobacteraceae bacterium
GCTAGATGCTAAGAAGATTTATAATATTATGGAGGTTAAGCACTCTTTAACTCCTTATATCTTGGGTAAATTGTGATTTGTAGTGCCTAGATTTTTTAGGAAAACTCGGTAGGCAGGGGGGTGTAGTACTTTTTGGGGCGAAGTCGGGAAATGTAATCTCTGTTAATGTCATAAATATCCTTATTTATTGAATTATGAAGATGAGAGTTTTTTTAGGGGAGTAAAATTATTTTGAAATATCTCTAAACCTAAGATGGTTTAGAGATATAAAATAGAAAAGATTAAATCTTTTCTGCTTCTTGAACATCATAAAGAATGTCGTCCATTGGGTGTCTATACATAGGCATAGCAAGTCTTTTCTCATCAAGTACATGACCGATAAATCCAATACTTCTACCAACGATAAAGAATGCATTTAGAGTACCACTTGCGATAAACTCATTAATCTCTTCTTCGCTATATCCTAATGCTCTCCACATATCTACCATAAGAATACCAATAGTTCCATCAACATTTAGAATTAGGTTCTCTTTTTTACTTGTAGTAAGTGCTTCAACTGTTCTTGCATAATCAAGAAGTGGTGTAGCAGGGAAATGCTCACTAGCAAAATTCATAAGTCCTGTAACTCTTAAATCAGGGTTTTTAAGAGATTTAATTCTATGACCAATACCAGGGATTGGGATACCTTGTTTTTTCATATGTCCTAAGAACTCTTTTGGAGATAATCCATTATCATCAGCATATTTAAAGTGTTCAGCAGCACCATCAATCGCACCACCAAATCTTGGTCCAATTGTTAATAATCCAGTTACAAGTGATTCTACTACACTTTTACCTGCTCTTGCTGTTACTTTTGCATTGTGAGCTCCACTAACTGCTGGACCATGGTCTGCTACTGTTTTTAGAACTGTTTCAATAAACTCTGTAGCCCATTTTGGATACTGTTTTTTGAACCATAATAGAGAGATTACATCACCAATACCTTTACCTGTTTCAGGAGTAGCTACACTACTAATTGGGAAACCTGCATAAGTACACTCTTCTCCTCTATCATCAGAAATAGTACAGATAAATTGCTTACTTCTTCTAACTTTTGGACAAGTACTCATTGATGGTTCTGGAATTTCATCTAAATTTAGAGATTCAAATACCTCTTTGATTTTTGCAGGTAAATCATTAAATGTATCTGGTACATGGATACCTGCTTCTCTCATAGCATTGTTTTTATACTCTGCTGTTTCCATTTCACCATTTGCACTTGCTCCTGCGTGACCAAATTGAACACCACTATCATAATATTTAGCAATTGTACCAATACACCATGCAATTACAGGTTTAGTAATAGCACCTGATTTGATAGCTTCAATTACTTTATACTCTTCAGTACCACCAACTTCACCTAAAAGTATCATATATTTAACTTCTGGATTTTTTTCCATTCTAAGTAGGTTATCAATGAAAACAGAACCAACAAATCTATCTCCACCAATAGCAACACCCTCTGCGATACCATCAGCATTAATAGCAATAATATTACTTAGTTCGTTAAATAGCCCACCTGAACGAGTTACAAGTCCACAAGAACCTGCACGGTGTAGTTTTGATTGAACAATATTTTCAATTGTACCACCAATATTAGCTACTTTAAATGCACCTGGAGTGATAGCACCAACAGTAGCAGGTCCAATTACTGTAACACCTAACTCTCTAGCTTTTTCATTCATACCTCTTGCAAGTCTTTCAGGGATACCCTCAGCAGTAATCATCATTGAACTAAATCCACCAATTTCAAGTGCTTC
The DNA here is from genome assembly GCA_027065045.1 of Campylobacteraceae bacterium. Classification (GTDB taxonomy): domain Bacteria; phylum Campylobacterota; class Campylobacteria; order Campylobacterales; family Sulfurovaceae; genus FS08-3. The sequence continues at coordinate 1,800 of JAMOOX010000135.1, forward strand.
CATAGTTACATCATAAGCAGTTCTAAATGATGCAAAGTTAAGAAGTACATCAGCAGTAGGACAAGCCTCTTTAGCCTCTTTTGTACTCTTAAATAGTGGTATCATCACTTCATCGGGACCATAAAAGAATTTCTCAAATTTATTATTACTTGTTGGAGCTACGATAGCTGCAACTGATGGAGTCTCTCTTTGAATTGTATAATCATAATCCAACATTCTTTGAATTGCTGTTTTGTTGTTATTCCAAAAAATTGCTTGTGTGCTTTTTGTATATAATTGATTCATCTATTTATCTCCCTCTAATGCCATTCTTACAATATCTGTTACATGAGTTTCTGGACCATATACTTCAATGTATAAACCTAGTCTATCAGCAGCCTCTTTAATATCTTTTAGACCTTTTTCGTAGTTTGGTCCACCTCTTCTTACATAGATTTTCAAATCAACTGCTTTCATTTTATCAGCGTAAACTTCAAATGCTTGGATAATACCTGTAAATGTTTTTGCAACATCAGTAAAGTTAGCAATAGCCCCACCAATAATCATCACTTTTCCACGACCTTGAGGGTCTGGTTCTCTTGTCATAAGGTCAAGTAGTGTTTCTGCATAGAATTTAGTCTCACCAGTAGTTGGTCCACCTGAATACTCTCCATAGTTGGCCAAATCATCAATTCCTGCCATATCAGCGATAGTATCAGCATATACAACTGACGCACCACCACCTGCAACCATAGTCCAAATTCTAGCTTCTGGTTTAAGTAGTGTAAGTTTTAAACTAGCACCAGTTTTAGCATCAGCCTCTTCAATAGCTTCAACTTCAGGTGATTTTGCTTCCATACCAAATGCAGTTGGGTACTCAACATCTCCCCACTCTTCTACCATCATAAATCCAGCAGTATCATCTAGTTTTGCAACCATATCAAGAAGTTCTACTTTATTACCTTGAAGTACAAATGGGTTAATTTCAAGATATGCAAAGTTTAACTCTCTATATGCTTTGAAAAAACCGATACAAAATTCTGCGAAGTTAGCTTTATCTTTATCAGCTACATCAGCAGGAACATTTGCTCTGATTTGCTCTGCTATCTCTTCTTCAGTTGCAGTTATTGGAAATGCTACTTCTGTAACTTTTTCGTCCCAACCCTCTTCAACTTCCATACCACCCTCAGCAGACATATAGATAACATCATTATCACCTACACAAGTAGCAGAAACATAGTACTCTTCTTCTTGAGTATGAGGCATAAATGGCTCAACTAGGAAATGAGTTAGCATATCAACGCTAGGTTCACCAGTTGGAGTATCACCATCAAAAGAGAAGAAAACAGACTGTTTTTCACTCGCTTTTTCATCAATCCAACTAGAAGCTTTTGTTAGAGTAACATCACCTGGTTTAGTATCTTTAAAAAGAACTAAATCATTTTTACCTCTTTTACCAAATAGCATATCTGGTTTTGCTACTAATGTTTTTTCATTTAACCATGAGTTAGCTTTTGCAGCTTCTTGTAAATCATCTCCACTTTGTACCATTACTGTTTCATAAGAATAAGTAAAATCTGGAAAGTATTTATCCCAATGTTTTGCCAAAATTGACTTTGCGTCGTATTCTCTAATCGCCTTTTGAGCCATTGAGTTCTCCTTTTGTTTTATTGTTGCTATAACTTTATCATTAGATTGTTTCAAATCAACTACAACTAATAAATAATATAAGATTTATTAGTTTATTGTGTATTTTAGAAACAAAAAGCTACTTTTTGCAACTCTTAATTTCATAATATTTGAGTTGGTATCTTTTTTTGTTCTCATCTGTATCATAACAACGCAATAATCCTTTATCTATTTTTTGAGATACCCAATATATCTCATATATATCATAAGCAAAATGCTTTTTGGGATTATCTATAAATCTAAAGATTGATTGATGAAATATTATAATAAAACTACTACTAATAAGAGTACTCATCATAAAGTAAAATACTCTCCTATACAACCCTTGATACTCTTTTAATCGCACTCTTAGACTATTATGATAAACCTGTATCATTAGTATCATTCCTACTAATACATAAGATGTAAATTCTGTAATATATATTCGTTGTCTAATGGATAATAGAAGTGAAAATATAAGAGATATAAATGATATATACCATAAAATATCTCTATTTGATTTGGCTTTGTATATAGCAAATAGAAAATATATAAATAAAAATGGTGAGAATATAGCACTATATAGTCCAAATATTTCTATAAAATGCCCTGATGGTTTGCCACCAATCATAGATGAGTATAGATATATAGAGATGATAGATAATATTATTGAACTATATAGTAGTAATTTCTCTTTATGATATATTGAGTATATTAAAATTGATATAAAAAATATAATAGCTACATTATGAACAAATAGCAAAATTATCATCAATAATATCTCTATATACAAGTAGCCTCTCTTATGTGCCAAAATAAAAAGTAAAACAACAGTAATAACAATCACTGATATATTAGCCAATGCCATTGAGGTAATAATCCCAGGTAAAATCATAAATATAGTGGTACTAAGGTATATATCATTTAATGATTTAAAATATATTTTGGATAGTTGATAATATAGATATATATTTAGAGTCCCAAATATATAAAAAATGACCCTTAAACTCCAAAAATCTACACCATTATAAGATAATCTCATTAATTGAGATACTAAATCTTTACCCTCAAAAAGAGAGTATGCTTCGTGTGGGCTAATAGGGGTGGTAGATAGTAGATATATAATAGCAAAATTATATATAATTATAAATGGGAAAAAGAGTTTGTTTGTCATAATAATTTTAAGTTACCTTTGAAATATGAATTATAATTAAAAGAAACAAGGAGTTAGCCATTATTTTTACCAAACTATATAACTCCTACTCCCATTAATACTATGATATATAATTGTACCATATTTTCTATGATAATATTTAAGTAGAAGTTTTTGGAGTGTTGGTTGGATTGATGGGGTAAACCAGTTTAGATTACTAATTGCTATCATATATTTGGGACTATTTTCATATAATCTCTCACTTGTAGCCTCAAAGCATATCGCATTTCTATATTTGATATTATCTATTGTGTAATCATAAACATTTTTACTGGCTTTATAATCAATTGCACCATCATAAAAGATTTTATTTACAATATCACTTAAGAATTTTGGTAGAGGGTTTGCTTCGCCAAATGGGACTAAAACTACTTTATTTGCTATCTCTATATTATCTTTGCTAAATATATAAGTAGAGTTTCGTGGAGTCCCATTATCATCAAGATATAATCCACCTATTACGATAGATATATGGTTGCTATACTCTTTTAATCTATCTTTGATATACTCATTTTTATTGATAAATTTTGGGATAATTGATTCGGGTAGTATTATTATAGAGAAGTTATTATCAATAGAGTTTTGAATTATTTTAAAAGTATCTTCTATATTTTTATCCATTAAATCTATATTCCATTTATCTTTTATTGAGATATTAGTGGTAATTAAATCTATATTTTTATCTTGAAAGCTAACTATTGATAGGTTAGGGTTTATAGCAAATAGAGATATTAATATATAATATCTATTATATTTTATTAGAGATAGAGAGATTAAAACTAATATAAAATCTAATGGAGTAACACCAATATAACTATCTACAAAGATAATTTCTAATTTAAGCCAATCAAATCCAAAAGGGTGAATATAGCTAATGGCAAAAATCATTATTATATTTATAAATGGTTGAGGTATATCTATCTTTTTGGATAATAATTGTGATATATAAGCCAAAAGCCAAAATATAAGAGCATAAATCAAAGCTATAATAACTACACCAATAGGAATAGCCCAAGCAAATCCATAATCTCTAAAGCTTAAAGCTATCCACCAAAACCAAAATATACCGATTAAAAACCCTGTGATTGTCCAAGTTTTTTTATTGCTATGGATTAATATATATAACCCTAATAATCCAAATATTGTATTAATCAAAGGGATAGTAATCCCTAAATACTCCAAATATATAAAAGATGATAATAGGGTGGATATTAGTAGAGGTTTCAAAAAGAGTTATCTAATCTTAAATGTAATAAGAGCCAAAATATTAGCAATAAAAGCAATCATCCAAAATCGTACTATTATCTTATTCTCTGCCCATTTTTTAAGTTCAAAATGGTGGTGAATTGGTGCCATTAGAAATATTCTCTCTTTTCGTATTTTATAGCTTCCTACTTGAAGTATCACTGATACAGTTTCAATTACAAATATAATACCTATTAAAATTAGAAGTATTTCACCTTTACCAATAATAGCTAAATATGCCAAAAATCCACCAAGAGATAGACTTCCTGTATCTCCCATAAATATCTCAGCAGGGTAGCAGTTGTACCATAGAAATGCTAGTAATGCACCAATAAAACTAGAAATTATAATGGTTACCTCTCCTACTCCTTTGATGTTTTCAATTAGTAGATATTGTGAAAATAGTGCGTGTCCTGTGGCATATATAATTAATCCCAATGAGGCAAATGCGATAATTGATGGTACAGTAGCAAGTCCATCTAATCCATCTGTAAGATTAACGGCATTTGATGTAGCTAAAAAGATAAATACCCAAAAAGGAATAGCAAAATATCCCAAATCAAATATTGGTGTCTTGATAAATGGTAGATAAAATGTAGTGGGGAAATCGGCAATAACTACTAAGAATGTAGAGATAATAAGACCAAATATTAATTGATAGACCAATTTTGCTTTTGGAGATAATCCTGCTAGATTATCACCTGCTAATACTTTACCTATGTCATCTTTAAACCCAATAAATCCAAATCCAAGGATTGTAAATATACCTGCTATTACATATAGATTTGATAAATTAGCACTAATTAAAGAGGCAACAATTGTTCCAAATATAAATATTGCACCCCCCATAGTTGGAGTTTTAGCTTTGGAATCATGAGCAGGTACATATTTACTAATTGGTTGATTAGCATTTTTACTAATAGCCCATGCTAAATATTTTGGCATTAGATACATTGTAAGGATAAAAGCAATAATAAATCCAATTCCAGCACGGACAGTAGAATATTGTAGCAGGTTAAAGTCTAATAGTAGGTAAAGTTCATATAACATAAATACTTCTTTTGGAGTTTGATTGTGTTTGTAACTGCTATTGTACTATTATTTCATTAAAAACTAATTTAGTATGGTTGGTTTTAACCAACTAT
>JAMOOX010000136.1 GCA_027065045.1 Campylobacteraceae bacterium
TGTAGTATTTGAAAGTATGCTTCCTGTTTGGTATTTTCAAGGTATTGAAAATATGAAGATAATGGCTATTTTGGTTTCATCTATTAAGCTTATATTTGCACTTTTAGTTTTTGTAGTTATAAAAGAATCATCACAATATCTGTACATACCTATACTTTATGCAGTTGGTTCTTTTATATCTAATCTAATTGCATATTATATTATTTTTTACAAAGATAATATATCATTGATAAGTATAAAACTAAAAGATACATATAGTATAACAAAAGAGAGTTTTTTTATACTCTTTGCTACTATTGGTACAGTTGTAAGAGATAGAGTAACCATAATCTTAATAGAAAAATATCTTGGCTTAGATATGGTTGCTTATTTTGATTTGGCTATGAGAATAGTAAATATTTTACTTACACCTTTTCATATGGTGAGTCAAGTTTTATATCCACACATTGCAAGAACAAAAGATATGATACTACTTAAAAAAGTATTAATAAGTGTATTGCTCATATCTTTTTGTGTAGTAGGAGTATTTATTTATAATCTTGAATGGATAGTTGTTATGATAAATGGAGAGATAAATAATACATTAGTTGATATTATGAGTATTTTGATATCTATAGTACCTGTTGGGGTTGTTTCAGCATTTATAGGTACCAATATAATAGTAGTATTTAAACAAACTAAATGGCTTTCAATAGCAATATTTACTGCTGTATTGTCATATACAAGCGGTTTTTATTTTTATATAATGATTAAAGAACTAAATATAATGATTTTTGTTTATCTCTTTCTATTATTTTTCATAATAGAAATGTTAGTTAAAATATACAAAGTAAACTTAATTATGAATACAAAAAGGAATAATTTATGCAAGCATTAATATTGACAATAGATATAGGTAGATGATTTGTTAAATAGTGAATTTATAGAATATTTTGCAAATCCATTAAAGACAGATATAAGATATGCAAGAATGACAGGAAGTATTTTAGAAGAAGATGGTAAACTTTATAGAATAGTACAAGACAGTAGTAGAAACTATAGTTCTTGTATGTATAAGTTTGGGATAGAAGAGTTATCTAAAACAAAATATAAAGAAAAATTAGTTGAGACAATTTACCCACCTAAAGGCTGTAATGCTTCACATACATTTAGTAGAAGTGATAATTTTGAGGTTATAGATGTTATGAAAAACGATATATCGTTTATAAATTTGATTACAAATACGATAAACTTAGGTAAATCAATACTTAGAAAGGTTTCAA
>JAMOOX010000137.1 GCA_027065045.1 Campylobacteraceae bacterium
ACCAAATCAAAAAGTAATTCCAAAAACACTTTAGAGGAATCTGTTGTGAAAAAAATATTAGTACTATTTGTAATGTTATTGAGTTTAGCCAACTCTACTGTGATTATCAAAAGTGGTTGGCAGTTAGTTGGGTTAGATAGTGATATAAGTGATATGAGTATATTTGATAAAGATAGTGTATCTCAAATATGGACTTATGATGCTTCTACTCAAAAGTGGAGTGGTTATTCTCCAAATAGTGATATATTGGATAAAATATCCAAAACATATACCACTATATCCAAGATAGATAGATGGCAAGGTGTTTGGATTAAAAGTACTAAAGAGTGGCAACTAGATACTCAAAGTAGCAATAAATCAGATACTCCAATAGATAAAATATCACTTAGAGAGGGTTGGAATTTAATATCTATTCCTATTAATTCTACTCTATCGCCCAAGATATTCAAAGATGAGTTAGTTTGGAAATATAGTGATAGTAATTGGAGTATGTTTGAAAATAACTCTACTATATCATTTGGCAAAATTGATAATATCAAAAATAGTGATGGAATATGGGTCAAAGTAGAAAAAGATAAAACTATTGATATATCCAAAGAGAGTGCATCATTGAGTAGTTTTGATAGTTATGATGAGATGTTAAGTTATATCAAAGATATGAAGGTAGAAGAGCTATATTATCTATATGATGATGCTTTTGTTACACCTGTAATGGAAGAGAGTGCTAATGGTGTAGCTAAAGATGCAAGTGATAGCACAAATACAAATCTACAAGAGAGTGGGGTAGATGAGTCTGATATTATCAAAAATGATAGTAAAAAAGTATATTATTTAGATAGGGGTTCAAATACGATATATATTAGAACTTTCAAAGAGTTAGTAGATAATAGTCCATATATTACATCTAAAATCAAGCTAGTTAATAGTGGAGATTTGTTTTATATATCAAATTCAAGCGTTGTAGTTTTATCTAATAAATATGATACTATATCTCAAAGTGTAGTAGATATATATGATATTGATACTCTAGCTATCAAAGATAGTTTTGTAATTGATGGTTATCTCTCTAGTAGTAGAGTTTTAGATGATAGACTTATATTAGTTACTACTTTTACACCAAATAATGGTGATAATATATGGATACCACAAATCAAATCAACAAATCAAAGTGGTGATTTAATATCGTATAATAGACTATATGCACCATACAAAAAAAATCAAGAATCAACAATTACAACTATATCATCAATTAATCTAAAAGATATAAAATTTGAGAATAGTAGCTCTATTATAGGCTATAGTGATACTATTTATGCTTCTACTAATTCGTTGTATATTGTATCTTCAAAGTACCCTATATATTATAATTTCAATGATTATAGTTTAAGAAGTGTAATCTATAAATTTAATATCAAAGATAATCTAAATTTTGAAGCACAAGGGTTTGTAGATGGAAAAGTACTCAATCAATTTAGTCTTAGTGAATATAACTCAACTCTAAGAATTGCTACAACAGAGGGCTTTTCCTGGGGTAGTAATGATACCAAAAACTCTCTATTTACACTCAATCAAAATGGAGATAAACTAGAAAACAGTGGTTATTTAGGAAGCTTAGGCAAAGAGGGAGAGGAGATTAAATCAGTTAGATTTATAGAAGAACGAGCATTTGTAGTAACATTCAAGCAAAGCGACCCATTATATACAATAGATTTAAGCGATAATAAAAACCCAAAAAAAGTAGGAGAGCTTAAAGTCAGTGGATTTTCAAGCTATATGCATATTGTAGATAATAATAGACTACTAAGCGTAGGAGAAGAAGCTGATGAAAATGGTAGAGTAACAGGACTTATGCTAGAACTTTTCGATATAAGTGATTTTACAAATCCACAACTATCATCAAAAGTCTTAATAGGAGATAACAACTATTATAGTGAGGCTCTAAATAATCACAAAGCATTTATATATAGAGATAGCGATAAACTTTTTGGAATACCATATAAAAATTATCAAGATTATAAAAATAACTATTTTGGACTATATCAAGTAGATGAATATAGTATTATCAAAAAACAGACTATATATAACTACAAAGAGTCTTGCTATGATACAAGAGGAGTAGTATTTGATTATGAAAATATTAGCTATATATCCTCTCTATGTGGAGATAGTATAATAACTCAAAAGATTGATAATAACAAGGAGATAAAATGAAAAGTTTATATTTAATCATAGCACTATTATTAGTAGGTTGTGGAAGTCAAAGTAGAGTATATGATACTACTACAGATAATAACCAAAGCGAGGTGGTATCTTCTACACCATCTCCAACCATAGAAGATAGTAGCAAAAAGCCACCATCTATTCCTGATATTTAAAAATGAGAAAATTATGAATAAAAATGTATTAATTTTATGTACAGGTAATTCATGCCGTAGTATTATTGCTGAAGCACTAATTAATAGTAAATTAGAGAATATCCAAGCATATAGTTCAGGAGTAGCACCTAGTGGTAGAGTCAATTCAAATGCTCAAAAGGTATTAGAGTTTTATGGTGAGTGGAGAGGTGAATATCACTCTAAAATGCTTGATACTCTCAAAGATATAGAGTTTGATTTAGTAGTAACAGTTTGTGATAATGCCAAAGAGACTTGCCCTATTTTTAATAAGCCTATACCAACTATTCATATTGGATTTGAAGACCCAGATGGAAAAGAGTATCAAGAGTTTGAAAAAACATATTTTGAGATAAAAGAGGTTTTATTGCCAATTGTTAAAAGAGAATTAATAAAGGAGATATAACAATTAAAATAAAAGAGTTGAAAAATCTCTATATTATACTATTATACTCCATTAACTCTAAGTTTTGAAGAAAATCTATTATCTTTTATAAAGATATATAGCTATCATTTGAAGCTTTTTACCTTTGATATTTCCACATAAATTATTCTCTACAATGTATGTTTTTGTTTGAGGTATTGAGGCGAATTTTTTATCTGTTTTTCTACAAATTTTATTATATAATTTCTCTCCATGCTTTGATGCCATAGCTCTTTTTTTCTCTATCATAGTATTATCTTTTGCTAATTCACTTTTTGCAATCTCTAATACTTCATCAAATTTTATCACTTTACCACCAAAGTTTTTGGCAAACTTTTGAGCATCTTCATTGAATTTAAAGGCATATTTACTTACCATACTCATAGTACCTTTTTTACTAGAACCTACTACAAAGAATGCTTTTTTACTATCTATAAACTCTAATGATATAATATCAACTACTTTTAGATTAGAGAGTTTAGCATTATCATTTACCATATCATCAGCTAGACAGTGGATTGAACAGTACTGTTTTATATGGTTATGTTCATCTGTTGCACTATGGTTACTCTTATAAAACATCTTTAGAGTCATACCACAAACTGGACAATAGGCTTTGCTTTTGCCATCTTGTAATATCTTGCCATCTAATACAGTTTGAAACATTCCCATCATTTTGGGCTTCATCATCCCCTCTTGTGCATTTAGCACTGAAAGTAGTGCAACTATTGTAATCAACAATTTTCTCATAGTATAATCCTTTAAAATTTTTTATATTATATCAAAATCTATCTAAAATTTATATCCAACTCCTAGATATACTTCATCTAAACTCATATCAAAATCACCTGCACTAAATCCCATTCCAATACCCATAACATCTATATTTGTATCATCTAATCTCCATGATTTATATCTATAACCTAAAGTTGTATATATATTTGCAGGTAGAGTAATAATGCCTAAATCTATATTCTCTCTATTTATCCCAACAATAGATAAATCAATCTCTTTATATACACCATCTGCTTCAAATGAACTATTTATAATATCATTTTCAATAGTTCCAGTTTGATAAGCATATACTCCTCTAGCACCAATAGATATATTATTATAAAGTTTTTTCTCCATATTAGCACCTACTCCAAATTTATATGTATTTAGAGTAGTTTGAGTTGCTTTTGATAAATCCCATAAATTAGATATTATCTCTTGTGTTATATCTGTATTAATCCATGGCATAGAGATTCCTGTAACAACAGATACTCCAAATGAGCTATCATCTTGCCTATAAATATCTTTACCTGCTTGAAGATTTATATCTAATCCACCTACTTTATGAGCTATATCTAGGGGAAAAAAGCTACTTATAGTATCTTCTATTTTAATAAGAGATTGTGAGTTATATATGCTAATATCATACCCATAAAACCAGTTATTATCAAGCTTATATTTTGGTTCTTTTATAGAGTATATATTTACATCAGTTGATAGAGTCCCATAAATACCAAACATTCCCGCTTTTATATTATAAGTTCCTTTACTTGAAGTAAATTCAACTGAATATATGGTCGTAAGTAGAGTTAATATTAGTACTGTTTTTTTCATTTTGTTCCTTTGATATATTATTTATTTTAAGAAGAAAAAGCTTAAATAGTAGCTTTTACCTCTCTAATCCAAAAATCCATATATCTCTGTTCATTTCTAAGTGTTGTAGGGCTTCCATGTCCTGTATATAGAGTGAAATCCTCTTTAATTTTTTGTGCTTTTAATAGACTATTTACCATATCTTGTGCATTTGAATATGGAAAATCCCATCTACCAATAGAACGCTCAAATAAAAAATCCCCACAAAACCAAACATCACCAATTTCAATAATACTATTACCAGGGGTATGTCCAGCAAAATGTCTATATTTAACACTAATCCCATTAATATCTAAAGTAGTATCACCATCAATTAATATATCTGCTTTACTTGATGGAGTACCTTTGCTAAATGGGTCATTTTCAAGCATAAAAGCATCTAGCTTATTTACATAAATTGGAATATTAAGCTCCTCTTTTAGCTCCTTATTACTCCACACATGGTCAAAATGTCCATGTGTATTTAATATAGCAATAGGATTTTGAACATTATCCAAAACCCATTTAGTAGCTCCAATCCCAGCATCTATAATCAAATCTTTATTATCAACTGTTACTATATAACAATTAGTTTGATAATCTCCCATTGCTCTTGATTTAATATTTATATTCATCTATTTTATGACTCTTCTATAAAACTTTTAGCCTGTTTTATCCAACTAGCTCTATTTGATTTACCATGAATAGATATTTTTTTATTAACCATATCTACATCATCTTTAGTCCAAGATGCAATCTGTTTAAATGTAGTAATCCCTAGAGTATTTAAAGTTGTTTCTATTTTTGGCCCTAAGCCTTTGATTTTAGTTAAATCATCTTTAGATTCTATTTCAGTTTCAGCCTCTTTTTCAACTTCCTTATGATTATCATCACTATTATGATGATGTTCTACACACTCTTTATTAGATGATAAATATCCTATGATAAATCCAAATAATCCAGCTATTAATAGACACATTGTCATTTGTGAAGCAATTTCAAACATTTTTTTCTCCCATTTTTACTATTTTTATATCTTGAGTAGATATTTTAATACTATCTACTTTTGAAGTTACACATACTACTATAAAGGCAACAAAAGCCACAACTGTCATACACACTTTTTTGTTCATATCAATCCCTTTTTAATAATTTACAAATCTTAAATATTATACTTAAACTTATCTATAAAAGTGATAAATATATACTATAATTCTTTTATTTTAAAAACCAATAAAGATATTCCAAATTTCCATCTTTCCCACAAAGTGTAGATGCTCTCTCTTCTTGCAGTCTCCAGTCCAACTTTTTGGTATATTCTATAAATTTATCTTTTGCTATATCAATAACTTTTATATCTTGGACTACACCTCGTTTATCTCTTTTGGCTTCTCTACCCACCTCAAATTGTGGTTTATAGAGTATAATAATATCTTTTTGGGCTAATCTATCTATATCATTTAATATACTCAAAATTGAGATAAATGATACATCACAACTAACTAAATTATAATCTTTATAGCCTTTAAATCCCCTAATATCTTGCTCTTCAAATATATCTATTTTGGGATTATCTCTAAGAGAGTGATGAAGTTGATTTGTACCTACATCTACACAATCTACACAATCTACACCATATTCCAATAATATCTGAACAAACCCACCAGTAGAAGAACCAATATCAAGTGCTACTCTATCACTTATATCTAAATCTATCTCTTTTAAAAACCCCTCTAACTTCTCTCCTGCCCTTGATATATAGAACTTACTATTTTTAACCTCTATATTAGAGCTATTATCCACTTTTGTAGATGCTTTTGCTACTCTATTATCTATTAAAACAAAACCACTTTTAATAGCATTAATAGCACGATTTCTACTCTCAAAATAGCCATTTTCTACTAAATATTTATCTAATCTCATCTGTTTTCTAAATTTATATTTTTTATCATAATTTCTCTTTTTATATAGTTAATTTTGTCTTATTTATTGCGAATTAATAAATTATTTAACAGGTAGAATAGTCTCTACTATATCGCCTTTTCTTTGTAAAAGTATTACATTATTATTTAATGTTTTATCTTTAACATCATCATTGATATAAAAACTTGCTAATCCTAAATGGTGATTATAATCTTTATATTCAGGATATAGTTTTTTGAAATTCTCATATTTTTTATTTATTAATTTATCTATATCGTTTTGATGAGCTTTATATTTAGTTTCTATTATAGCTATATCTTTACCATTAACTAATAATATATCATATTCATCTTCTATTTTATCTTTACTTCTAGTAACATTTTTATCAATAAAATCATAATTAATTCCTGCTAAACTAGGCTTTACTTTTAATGAATTATAAAAAAACTCTTCAGCTATATCTCCTTGATTATTTGATATATTTCCAACTAATTTTGTAACTTTTTTTAATGTTTCTTGGGTTTCCTTCATTTGTTCATCAGTTTCCTTCATTTGTTCATCAGTTT
>JAMOOX010000138.1 GCA_027065045.1 Campylobacteraceae bacterium
CAAAGATTATCCAACACCTGCCTCTCGTCCTCATTATAGCTTGTTAAATAAAGCAAAAATCAAGAGAGATTTTAATATAGAGATACCATTTTGGAAAGATAGTTTAAATAATTGTTTAATAATTTTAGGAGAGAGAAAATAATGGAAAAGAGATTTGATAATTGGAATAAATTAAAGAAAAATATACAAAACCATCAAGTAAAAATCAATATAAAAGAGAAAAATATATATTTTATCTCAATGGGAGTAAATATTGGAAGAGAGAGTTATGGCAAAGGTGAAAAATTTTTAAGACCTGTAATTGTATATAAAAAACTTGGAAAAGATTATTTTTTGGGTATTCCATTAACTTCACAAATCAAAGATGGAAGCTACTATTTTACATTTAATAGAAAGGGTGGTAAAAAAAATACGGCAATGTTAAATCAAATGAAAATATTTGATAGTAAAAGAGTAGTTTCATTTAATGGAAAAATTAGTGATAATATATATAAAAATTTACAAAAGAGGTTAGAAACTTTTTTAAATCTAAGTAGTACCCTCACAAAAAGCGAGGGGGTGCCAACTAGGGCTAAATATGATGATATTATAACAAATAAAAATAATCTTGTCAATAAGAAACTTAAAACTATACTTGTAACAGGGTGTGCAGGATTTATAGGTAGTAATTTTGTACCATATTTTATAGATAAATACCCAGAATATAATATAATAAATTTAGATTTGCTCACTTATGCAGGTAATTTAGAGAATTTAACAGAGGTAGAAGATAATCCACGATATAAATTTATCAAAGGTGATATTTGTAATCGCCAATTGGTTGAATTTATCTTTAATGAATATGATATTAGAGGGGTTATCCACTTTGCAGCTGAATCTCATGTAGATAACTCTATCAAAAATCCAAGTGTATTTATAGAGACAAATGTAAATGGGACATTTACTCTACTTGATGTAGCATATAAATATTGGATGAATAAGCCGTTTGAGTATAGAGATGGATATGAAAATTGTAGGTTTCATCATATCTCAACTGATGAGGTATATGGTACTTTAAATGAGACAGACCTATTTACAGAAAATACTCCTTATGCCCCAAATTCTCCATACTCTGCTTCAAAAGCATCAAGTGATATGATTGTAAGAAGTTATCAAGAGACTTATGGAGTGGATAGTGTAATTACAAATTGTAGTAATAATTATGGGTCAAAACAGCATAATGAGAAACTTATTCCCACTATTATACGAAAAGCTCTAAATAGTGAGCCTATTCCAATATATGGAGATGGTAAAAATATTAGAGATTGGTTATTTGTATTAGACCATTGTAAAGGTATTGACCTTGTATATCATAATGGAAAAGCCTCTAATGTATATAATATTGGTGGTAGAAATGAGAGAACAAACCTTGAAATAGTTGATAGAATATGTACTATTTTAGATGAGAAAGTGCCATCTAATAACTCATACAAAGAGCTTATAACATTTGTAGAAGATAGAGCAGGACACGATAGAAGATATGCTATTGATGCTTCAAAACTTGAAAATGATTTGGGTTGGAGAGCAGATGAGGATTTTGATAGTGGAATAGTTAAGACTATTGATTGGTATTTAGAGAAGTATAATATTGATTTTATTAAATAGACTTCTACAAAATAATATTGTAGAAGTATAAATTATTTTATATCCAACATTCGTTCAAGTGCGATATTAGCCCATTTACTTGTATGTTCATCTACAAGGATTTCATTAATTGGTTTATTATCTTCAATAGATTTAAGAGCAAGATATACATCTTCTAAAGTTGTCTCATTCATTGTAGGACACTCTGGTTTAGTTGAGGATAATACAAATGTATTTCCATTTGGTCGCATACGATTTACAAGATTATACTCTGTACCAACTGCTACTTTTTGATTTTCATCAAGCTCACTTACATATTTAATCAGTTGTGAAGTAGAACCACTAAAATCAGATGCTTTTACAATTGCAGGGTCGCACTCTGGATGAACGGCTATCAAAATATCAGGATATTTCTCTCTATAAAACTCTATATCATCAAGTGTGAAAAGTTGATGAACCGAACAAAACCCATCATAACATATAATATCAGACTCTTTTGGGTCGCTACCATCTCCAATTATACAAGACTTTAATCCCATAGAGTTAGCAAAATTTTGCCCTAAACATCTATCAGGAACAAAAAGTATTTTCTTACCACTCTCAAGCCCCTTTTCTATAATTTTAAAGGCATTAGAACTAGTACATACAAGCCCTCCCATCTCTCCAACTTTTGATTTGACACTTACATCAGAATTAATATAAGTAATAGGTAAAATATCCTCTTTGGCAATTCCATTAGATACCATAAACTCTACACTCTCATCAAAAAATCTACCATCAATCATTCTAGCCATAGCACAACAAGCAACTTTGGGCATCAAAACTCTCTTATGAGGTGCTACTACCTTGACACTCTGCCCCATAAATCCCACACCACAAAAAACAACCCAAGGGTTCTCATCAGCTTTACATTTCCTAGCTAGTTCTAAACTATCACCTGTAATATCAGCCATATTAAAAACTTCATCTCTTTGGTAAAAGTGTCCGACAACAGTAACTGGTAATTTCTCTTTAAGTCTTTTAATCTCTGCTACATAATCTATACTCATAACATTGACCTCCTAAAATATTTATAATATTTTATCTAAAAAAAATAAATATCTTAGAAATAGGATATAATACGATAAAAGGTAATAGATTATGAGACTAAATAAATATATATCACACAACTCTAAATACTCAAGAAGAGAAGCAGATAAACTAATAGAAGATGGTAGAGTAACACTTAATAGAAAAGTTACAAAAGATTTTGGATATGAGGTAGAAGATGGTGATTTTGTAGATGTTGATAATCGCCCTATCAAAAAACGACAAGAACTAACTGTAATTGTATATAATAAACCAAAAGGTGTATTAGTTACCAAAAGAGATGATAGAGGACGAACTACAATTTATCATAAACTCCCTGGTAAATTTAGAAGTTTTATACCAGTTGGACGGCTTGATTATGCTTCTGAAGGGATTTTAATCCTTACAGACTCCCCAAGTGTAGCAGATGCCTTGATGAAAAGTGAACTACCAAGAACATATAATATCAAAATAGATAAACCAGTTACCCAAGATATGATAGAGGCTATGAAAAATGGACTATCTCTATTTGATGCCTCAGCAGGAGCTCACGAAAAGAGTAAAATTCGCTCAATGGATTTTGCACCATTTACATATTTTGAAATTCGTGGAGAGAGCAAAAGCTTTACAAAAATTAGAGTAACAATTACAGAGGGACAAAATAGAGAACTTAGAAGATTTTTTGGATATTTTGGTGCAGAGGTATTGGATTTAAAAAGAGTATCATTTGGAGAGATAGAATTAAATAATCTACCTACAAATAAAACAAGATATTTTAGCAGAAGAGAGTATGATGACCTATATAAATTTCTCAAAAATAGAGATAAACAAAAAGTAATTGATAGTAAAAATGAAGATAATCATAAACGACAACTCAAAGAGAATAGAAAAAAAAGAAAACAAGAAGAGAGAAAAAAAGAGTATTTAAAATCCAAAAAATAAGGTTTATTTATGAAGCGACTTTTAATAATAATGTTATTATCTAATATATTTTTAGTTTTTTATGTCCATAAAAGAGATAAAAGTATAAAACAGACGCTGTTTGTATTAACTCTTTTTATATCTTTATCAATAATGGCTACATTTGGATTAATGACACAACCTATAATGTATATATTCTTGCTTCATATAATACTTTTAGCCATATCTTGGGGTTCTATTTTATGGTATATATTTAGAGATAAATATTATCTACATCTACATATATCACCACTTATTACAATATCACTTTATATGTTGAGTGAAGTGATATTTGGTTCAAGTTAAGGATTATAATGAAATTAAGAAAATTACATATAGAAAATTATAAAATATTTAAAGATTTTGATATAGATTTTATGGATAAAGATGATAAGCCTTTACCTATAATTATTTTAGCAGGGGTAATGGGAGTGGGAAGACCATCAATAAAAAATAAATAATAATGATAAGTATAATTATTCCCCCAATCCTAAAAACAATATCCATCAAACTATCCCAAAACAGAGCAAAGCCTATCTTAGTAGGTGGTAGCATTAGAGATTATTTTTTAGGGCTTCCCTCAAAAGATTATGATGTTGAGGTATTTAATATAGAGATAGATAGACTTATAGAGATTTTAAGTGAGTTTGGAAATGTTAATTTAGTAGGCAAGAGTTTTGGAGTATTAAAGTTTAGCAATAATGGAGATGATTATGATTTCTCTATCCCACGAAAAGAGTCCAAAACCTCATCAGGACATCGTGGATTTGATATAGAGACCAATCCAAATTTAAGCTTCAAAGAGGCATCAAATAGAAGAGACTTTACAATAAACTCTATGGGATATGATATATTAAAAGGTGAGCTTTTAGACCCTTATAATGGATATAGTGATATTAAAAATAGAGTTATTAGATATGTAGATAGAGATAGCTTTATAGAAGATAGCCTAAGAGTATATAGAGGGATTGGATTTGCTTCAAGGTTTGGATTTAAGATAGAAGTAAATACTCAAAAGTTATTTAAATCTATGATAGATAGACAAGAGTTTAGAGAGTTATCCAAAGAGAGAGTATTTATAGAGTTTAATAAAATACTTCTCAAATCCCATAAACCATCAGTTGGATTTGAGTTGATAAGAGAGTTTGGAATTTTAAAATATTTCCCACCACTTCAAAATATTATAGGAGTGCCACAAGATAGCAGATACCACCTAGAGGGAGATGTATGGATTCATACTATGATGAGTCTTGATGCTATGGCAATATTTAAAGAGAAAAATCTTAAACTTCTATATGCTATATTATGCCACGATTTAGGCAAAGCTACACATACTCAAATCCAAAATAATAAAATATCTGCTATTGGACACGAAAAAGCAGGGATAGAACCTACCAAAGAGTTTTTATACTCTATTACTAATGAACATAAATTTATAGACTCTATTTTACCACTTGTAGAACACCATCTAAAGCCATCAATATATTTTAGAAATGGAGCAAAAAACTCTACTATTAGAAAATTAGCTACCAAAGTAAATATTAGCGAACTTATATTAGTAGCAAAAGCTGATTTTTTGGGTAGGACAACAGAGGAGTCCAAAAGTAGGATATATAGGGCAGGGGAGTGGTTAGCTACAAAATCCAAAGAGTTAGAAGTAGATAAAAAACCTCTTAAACCAATTCTACAAGGTAGAGATTTAATAGAGATTGGATTAAAGCCATCAAAAGAGTTTGGAGTAATTTTAGAACAGATTTATCAACTTCAATTAGATGGAGTGGTAAATAATAGAGAAGAGGCATTAAAAATTATAAATAAATTAGATATAATAAACAAAAAGTAAGAAGATGAATTTAATAGATAAAATAAAAAATAGAAAACGATTAAATAGAGAAGAGGGGTTAGATTTATATAACCTTGATTTATTTACATTAGGTAAATTAGCAGATGAGATTAGAGTAGAGAAATTTGGTAAAAAGAGCTATTTTAATATCAATCGCCATATAAATCCAACTAATGTATGTGCCGATATTTGTAAATTTTGTGCTTATAGTGCAAGTCGTAAAAACCCAAACCAATATACAATGACTCACGAAGAGATTTTAGAGATTGCTACCAACTCATATAATCAAGGGGCAAAAGAGGTTCATATTGTATCTGCTCATAACCCTAATGATGGTGTAGAGTGGTATATGGGTGCTTTTAGAAAAATCAAAGAGAAACTTCCATCACTTCATATCAAAGCGATGACTGCTGCTGAAATTGATTTTTTGAGCCGAGAGTATGGATATAGTTATGATGAAATTATAGATATGATGATAGATAGTGGAGTAGATTCTATGCCAGGTGGTGGTGCTGAAATATTTGATGAAAAAATTAGAGATTATCTATGTAAAGGTAAAGTTACATCAACACAATGGCTTGAAATCCACGAAAAATGGCATAGTAGGGGTAGAATGAGTAATGCCACAATGCTTTTTGGACATATTGAAAATAGAAGCCATAGAATAGACCATATTATTAGACTTAGAGAACTACAAGATAAGAGTGGAGGATTTAATGCCTTTATCCCTCTTGTTTATCAAAAAGAGAATAATTTCCTAAAAGTCAAAGAGTTCCCAACAGCACAAGAGATACTAAAAACCTATGCTATTAGTAGAATACTACTTGATAATATTCCACATATCAAAGCATACTGGGTAACAGCATCAATCAATTTAGCCCTAATCGCCCAAGAGTTTGGAGCAGATGACCTTGATGGTACAATAGAAAAAGAGACAATCCAATCATCAGCAGGAGCAAATAGTGCTAATGGAATGAGTCAAGATGAGTTTATAGGACTTATTAAAAATTCAGGATTTACCCCTGTTGAGAGAGATAGCCTATATAATGAGTTAAAAGTTTATAACTAAAGGTTGATTATGATAGATAGTGGTAAATATTTAAGTAGAGATAGTTGGAGAAATAGAGGCAAATCAAATCAAAAACAAGATGATAGTTTTTTTGTTCATTCAAGTAGTATAGTTGATGATAATATAAAAATAGGAAACAGTACCAAAATTTGGCACTTCTCTCATATATTAAGTGGTACTACTATTGGTAAAAATTGCTCATTTGGACAAAATTGTGTGGTGGGTGCTAATGTAAAAGTAGGTAATGGAGTAAAGGTGCAAAATAATGTATCTATATATGAGGGGGTAGAGATAGAAGATGATGTATTTTTAGGTCCATCTATGGTGTTTACAAATGTAATTAAC
>JAMOOX010000139.1 GCA_027065045.1 Campylobacteraceae bacterium
CAAGAAATAATGTTAGTTTTGATAGTTTACTTAATGGAGATAGATTAGATGCTATAGAAATAATTAATATAAAATATCAGGAATATAAAAAGAAACATAATTTAGTAGATATATCAGATATAGAAAATATTGTATTTTTGCAATGGACTAATGTTTTTTTAGATGAGTTTAATAATATATATATTGATAATTTTATGATTGGAGATGTAAATTTTATTAAGTCTAAATTGCAAGAGAATATTTTAAAAATATTGCAAAAATTCTCAAAATTGATGTCTTTAATCTCACTAAAAGCTGGAGCTAAAGCACCAGTTCCTAACTCATCGGAAGTGACGGCTTTAGCTTCACCAAAAACAAATATAATAAAACCTTCAATTGAAGTTTTTGACAAAATAGATGAGACTAGAACAGCTGTTAAAATTATAAGAAAGCTTATGGAATATGGAGTTAATTCTGACGATATTTTATTAGTAGCTGATAATATAAGAGAGTATAGTGAATTTTATAGGATGTTATCTGATGAGTATCAAATCACTGGTTATAGCTCTGTAGGATTGTCTCTTACATCATATTTTGATAGTGAAAATCCAGATGTGAAAGATGTGTTTAATAAGTATAACTCTAAAATTAAATCTATTGACAAACTGTATAAAAAGCTTGGTTTAGAACTTAGCAATGAGATAAAACAAAATATTAAATCTTCGTTTAAGATAAGTGATAAGAAAATAGGTATTGAACTGTGTGAGTTAAGTGATTTGGTTGGAAGCGAACATAAATATAAGCATATTATTTTTATTGGAGGAGATATTAATCGTTTTCCTAGAAGTGGAAGTGATAATTTTTTATGGAGTTATGATGAAGATTTAAGATGGTTTTATGCAAATGATTATTTTAGAAGTGCTAAAACAGGGTTAGATGAGCTTAAGAGATTAGCTAGTTATTTGTATGTAGTTACTGCTAATTATAGTGGTAAAAGAGAGCTAATGCCATCTATTTTATTAAGTGATAATTATAATAAAATTATTGATATAAGTGATATAAATAGTCCAAACCAGTTATCGTTAAAAAATCAAACAGTTATATCAGATGAGAATATAAAAGAGTATTATGAGACTATATTAAGTGAGAATTTAACTAAGTTTGATGGTATTGGAGTGAATGGATTTGAAGATATTACTTTATCGGCTTCTCAAATTAATAAATATATCTCTTGCCCTTTAGCATA
>JAMOOX010000140.1 GCA_027065045.1 Campylobacteraceae bacterium
AACATCAAATATCTACACACATTTGATGGTGTTTTTTATAATCTTAGCTACTTTTATGAGAGGGTTAATACCATTTTTTGAAGAGTATGCAATGCAATTATACTTATGGTCTGCTATCTTTTGGAGTATACCTTTTATGATTTTTATAAAAGTGTTCTTTAGATTTTTACTTGAACCTCGTGCTGATGGGATAAAAGGATAACAAGAGAGCGTTTATGTTCTCTTGTTATCTCATCAAGTTTATAAGTTTTCTAATATTTTTGAAGTATATGTAAATACTCATAAGTTCTATTTGCTTTATGATTTCTATTTTTATCAGCCTTAAATCTTTGATACTCTTTTTTGACTATAATATTTTTAACTTCATTTTCACTCATTAACCCCTCATTATTATAGCTCAAAAATATATATTGAAAATCAGCATTTTTAATCAAATCTTCAAAGCTATTATGTACTTCTGCTTTCCTACAATATGATGAACGATTATACTCTCTAAGTCCTGTTATACCTTTTGGGATAAAATTATCATATTTTGTAATTGTATTTAATATATGATAATTAGCACTTGTGGATATATCTGCCTATATATATTTTTCAAAAAATCTCTTATAGATAATATGTTATAATAAGCATATTAATTATTAGCAAGGAAGATGTATTGAGAAGTATTAAAAATTTAAATATTGATGGTAAAAGAGTATTTATAAGATGTGATTTTAATGTACCAAAAGATGAATTTGGTAATATTACAGATGATAGACGAATTAGGGAATCACTACAGACTATTAGATATTGTATAGATAGAGATTGTAAAATTATATTAGCATCTCACTATGAGAGACCTGAGGCTGGAAAATATGAAGAGAAATTCTCTCTTGCTCCAATTGCTAAACGAATTCATACTCTTCTAAAAATTAAAAGAGATGTATTAATGGCAAAAGATGTAGTAGGAGATGATGCCAAAAGTAAAGCTAGTAATATGGAAGCAGGAGATATTTTGCTTTTAGAAAATCTTCGTTATGAAGTGGGTGAGACTACTAATGATAGTAAATTTGCCAAAGAGTTGGCATCATTGGCTGATATTTATATTAATGATGCTTTTGGTGCTTGTCATAGAAAACATGCTTCTATTTATGCAATTGCAGAAGAGTTTGATAAAGAAGATAAAGCTAGTGGGTTTTTGATGGCAAAAGAGGTGAATTTTTTCTCTAAAGTTATAGAGAAACCAATTCGTCCTTTTATAGCCGTTGTTGGTGGTAGTAAAGTGAGTGGTAAGCTTGAAGCCCTTACAAATCTTATTACAAAAGTTGATAAGGTAATTATTGGTGGTGGTATGGCATTTACATTTCTTAAAGCCCAAGGTTATGAGATAGGTACTTCACTTGTAGAAGATGATTTAATAGAAGAGGCAAGAGCTATTATGGAAAAAGCCAAATCTTTGGGAGTGAAGTTTTATCTTCCTGTTGATGTAGTTGTTGCACCTGAATTTAGTGATAGTGTACCTGTAAAGTATCTTCCTACCCAAGAGATACCATCAAATTGGATGGGACTTGATATAGGACCTGCATCATCAAGACTCTTTAGAGAGGCATTAAATGATGCTCAAACTATTATTTGGAATGGTCCAATGGGAGTTTATGAGATGGATAAATACTCAAAAGGTAGCCTTCAAATGTCGCACTATATTGCTCAGACTCATGCTACTACTATTGTAGGTGGTGGAGATACAGCCGATGTGGCACAAAGAGCAGGTGATGTAGATGAGATGACATTTGTCTCAACTGGTGGTGGGGCAAGTCTTAAGCTAATAGAGGGGATTAAACTACCAGGATTGGAGGCATTGAGTCTATGATATTTGCAGGAAATTTCAAAACTAACCATACAAGAAGCTCTACAAAAGAGTATATCTCAATTTTAACTAAATTAGTAACTAATGAGAGAGTATATATATTCCCTCCATCAATAGCACTTGATAAGTTTGAGGATAGTAGTATTAAAATAGGTACTCAAAATGCCTATCCTACTAAAAATGGTGCTTTTACTGGTGAGATTGGACTAGAACAACTTGATGAGTTTGATATAAAGACTATTTTGATTGGACATAGCGAGAGAAGAGAAGTATTAAATGAAAATCAAGAAGATATTGCATCTAAGTTTAAATTTTTTCAAGATAATGGGTTTGAGATAATATACTGTATAGGTGAGCCATTGGAAGTGAGAAAAAATGGTGAAAAAGCAGTAATAGAGTATCTTTTATCACAATTTAATGGAATTGATTTAAATTATGATAATCTAATAGTAGCTTATGAGCCAATTTGGGCAATAGGTACAGGAGTATCAGCATCAATAGAGGATATTAAAGGGATACATAAAGCCTTGAAAGAGGTGGTAAAATCTCCACTATTATATGGTGGGTCTGTAAAAATTGATACAATCAAAGATATTTCAAATATTGATGAGGTTGATGGAGTATTAGTAGGAAGTGCTTGTCTTGATGCTAATAAATTTTATGAGATGATGAGTATAAAATAGTATAAAGTATAATATAATCAATAAAATGTTAAACTAGTATAACTTAATGTAAAGAAGTATAGTTATGGAAAATATTTTTAATGGATTAAATCCTTCTCAAAAAGAGGCAGTAGAACATATTGATGGTTCGCTCTTAATTTTAGCAGGTGCAGGGACGGGTAAGACTAAGACTCTTACTTCTCGTCTTGCTTATTTAATAGGTGTAATTGGAATTGACCCTCGTTCTACACTTACTTTGACATTTACAAATAAAGCAGCTTTGGAGATGAGAAATAGGGCATTATCGCTTCTCAAAAATAGATGCTCTGCTCCTCCTGCTTTATATACTTTTCATAAATTTGGGCTTCTATTTTTGAAGTTTCATATCAGTAAATTAGGACGAAAAAATAATTTTGTAATTATTGATAGTGATGATAAAAAAAAGCTTCTTAAACAGATTGCAAAAGATATGAATATTGACCTTGATATATCATTTATTAATAATGAAATATCTAAATATAAAAATTCTCTTATTACAGTAGATATAGCAAAAGAGAGTGCTGAATTGGTGCAATATAAAAAAGTAGCACTTATTTATGAGAAGTATCAAAATAATATTGTAGATAATAACTTGGTTGATTTTGATGATTTATTAATGCTTCCTTATCAAATATTAAAGAGTGATAATGCCCTTAGAATTGAGACAAGTAATAGATATCAATATATTATGGTAGATGAGTATCAAGATACTAATGAGTTACAGTTTAAAATATTAGAACTACTTTCAAGTGAACATGGTAATTTATGTGTTGTAGGAGATGATGACCAATCTATTTATGGTTGGAGAGGTGCTAATATTCGTAATATATTAGAGTATGATAAATATTTTGAGAATACAAAAGTAGTTAAGTTAGAGACAAATTATCGCTCTACTACACCAATTTTAAATATAGCAAATTCACTTATAGAACATAATAGTTATAGATTAGGTAAAAAATTAATATCTCATAGAGGAGATGGCAAAGGCGTAGAACTAAGCCACTGTCTTGATGAGATGCATGAGGCTAGATTTATAGCTAGAAAAGTACAATCATTAATTAATGGTGGAGTAAATGCACAAGAGATAGCAGTTTTATATAGGATTAATGCACTATCTCGTTCATTAGAAGATGGATTTAATAGAGAGGGATTATCATTTAAACTTTTAGGTGGTATGAGATTTTATGAACGAGCAGAGATAAAAGACCTTATATCATATCTTCGTACAATACTCAATCCAAATGATGATTTTTCACTCCTTAGAATTATCAATAAACCCAAAAGAGGTGTAGGGAAAGTATCTCTTGATAAAATTCAAAATGAAGCCCAACTCAATGGAGTATCAATTTATGAATATATTTATCATACACCTTTAGAAAATATTACTCAAATAGTAAGTAAAAAGCTAGCATCAAATCTAAAAGAGTTTGCCAATATAATACAACATCTAAAAGCAATTTCAGAGTCTAGTCCATCAACTTTAATAGATGAGTTTGATAAAATTATAGCACTCAAAGATATATATCAAAATAGACCAGATACGGTTGAGCGAATGCAAAATATTGATGAGTTTTATGGATATTTTAATGATGCCTTTGAAAAGTTTCCAAATGCCACTTTAGAAGAGTTTTTAAATGATATATCTCTTCAAAGTGACCAAGACAATATAGAAAATAGTGCTATTACAATTATGAGTATTCACGCCTCAAAAGGATTAGAGTTTGAACATGTATTTGTAATTGGATTAGAAGAGGAGTTTTTCCCACTACTAGGAGATGGTAGCGATATGAGTGAAGAGAGAAGATTGGGATATGTAGCTATTACACGGGCAAAAACTAATCTAACTCTATGTTATGTAGATAGTAGATTCTACAAGGGTAAAAGAAAACAGATGGATAAGAGTAGATTTTTGGGTGAGTGTGGGATTATCCCAAATACAAGTCTAAAGGTTACTAAATCATCAGGTTTTAAAAAGGGAGACCCCGTAAGACATAAAATCTTTGGAATGGGGATAATTCAAGGTGTTACAAAAGTTGGCAAAGATTATAGACTTAAAATCAATTTTGGTGGAACAAAAAAAGATATATTAAGTTCATTCGTTCAGGCTATATAATGAATAGATTATTTGTAGTAAATAAACCAATTTTTCGCTCTTCAAATGGATATATGGGATATGTTAAACGAAAATATAACACCAAAAAAGTAGGCTTTTCTGGTACACTTGACCCTTTTGCTACTGGATGTTTGATTGTAGCTACGGGGCAATATCCAAAGCTTTTTAACTATCTTAAAAAAACTCCTAAAACATATAAAGCTACTTTATGGTTTGGTGCATCTTCTGATACTTTTGATGTAGAACATATTTCACAAATAGAAGATATAGATGAGTTTAGCATTCAAAAAATAGAAGATATACTCTTGTCATTCAAAGGAGAATTAGAGTATTTACCACCTAAATATTGTGCTAAAAAGGTAAATGGAGTAAGGGCTTATAAACTAGCAAGAGAGGGTAAAGAGGTAGAACTTAAAAAAATCAAATCTACTATTTATGATATTAAACTGCTCAACTACTCTCACCCATTTGTACATTTTGAAGCTACTGTAAGTGAGGGTACATATATCCGAAGTTTAGGGCAACTTATTGCTGATAAACTAAAGATTAATGCTACTCTCTCATCTCTTCATAGAGTTAATGAGGGTAAATTCAGATTTGATAATGAAAAGGCTCTTAATCCATTAGAGTACTTAGATTTACCATTTAATAAATGTATCAAAGATGAAGAGGATATAGAGTTAGGCAGAAAAATCACACCTGATTATTTTGAAAATAGTAATGATGGAATTTTTATAGTAGTTACTAAGAATTTCTTCTCTATTATAGAGATAATTGAGGGAGAGGTGAAATATAAATTAAATAGAATAGATTTACAATATTAGAGAGATTAAAAAATCTCTCTATTTACTACTTACCAAAACAGCCATATCTACTAATCTTGTAGAGTATCCCCACTCATTATCATACCAAGATAGTACTTTTACCATATTATCTCCTACTACTTGAATAGTATCAATTGGTACTACTGTTGAGTTTGATTCACCTATAAAATCGCTACTTACTCTCTCTTCTATATCAACGGCTAAAATACCTTTCATAGCTCCATTTTGAGCCTCTAAAAAGCTATTTTGTACCTCTTCTAGTGTTACACTTTTATTTAGTGTTACAGTTAAATCTACCATTGATACATTTGGAGTTGGTACTCTAATAGCTTGACCATTTAATTTGCCTTTTAATTGAGGCATAACTTTTGCAATAGCTTTTGCCGCACCAGTTGAAGCAGGTACAAGGTTTGTTGCTCCACTTCTTGCTTTTCTTCTATTGTTTTTGTGTTTTGCATCCAAAATAGGTTGGCTTCCTGTATAGCTATGGATTGTTGTCATTAATCCCTTTTCAATACCAAAGTTATCATCTAATACCTTAGCAATTGGAGCTAAACCATTAGTTGTACAACTAGCATTTGAGATGATTTTTTCTCCATTATATTTATCCTCATTTGCACCAATTACAAATGTAGGTGTATCATCTTTAGCAGGTGCTGATAATACTACTTTATCAATCCCATTTTGAATATATACTTCAACAGACTCAGTCGTCAAAAATGCACCAGTACACTCTAATACAACCTCTGCCCCATAAGTAGCAAAATCCAATTTAGCAGGGTCTCGTTCACTTAATATTTTAGCCTTTTCATCACCAATAAATAAAAATCCATCTTCACACTTGACATCATCTTTTATACCATGGACACTATCATATTTAAGACCATACTCAATCATACCATGTTCACCACTAGCATTAACTGCTACAAGTTCTACATCATCTCTATTAGCTATAATTCTAGCAACACATCTACCAATTCTTCCTAATCCATTTATAGCAACTTTTACAGCCATACTACACCCTTAAATATCGTTATTTAAAGAAAATAATACAGTAAATAAGGTTATTATTTGGTTAAAAGGAAGCAGTATAATATACAAACTTAGAGTAAAAAGTTGATTTAACTTTTTTAATGTTATAATAAATTCAAAAAGGAAAAGATATGAGATTTTTAAATATGAAAACAGATTACGCCTTTAAAAAAGTATTCGGAAGTGAAAATAGCAAAGATATACTAAAAAGCTTTTTAAACTCAACCC
>JAMOOX010000141.1 GCA_027065045.1 Campylobacteraceae bacterium
AGCTAAAAGATAAAAACCTAAAAAAAGCCTTTGAGATAGCAAATACAGCTACCCTAAGCAAAGAAGAACTAGAGATTCAAGATAAAAGAGAAGAGTTTATCTTTATGCAAAAGAGTAGTATTGAGAAGGCTAAGAGAGAGGGTAGAGAAGAGGGCAAAGATGAAAGAAGTATAGAGATAGCTAAAAATCTTAAATCTTCAGGAGTAGAAATTTCTATTATTGTAGCTACAACAGGATTGAGTATTAATGAGATAGATAATCTATAATAGGAGATATAATGCAAAAAAATATAGCTATATCAGCATGTTTATTGGGTGAAAATTGTAAATATAATGGTGATAACAATCTAAATAACGAGCTACTTAATAAAATCAAAGATTATCAATTAATCCCATTTTGCCCAGAAGATTACGCTTTTGGAACGCCACGAGAGACTATGGATTTGATATTAATAGATGGAGAGATTGAAGCTATATCAAATGAAAATAGTAATAATCTATCTCAACCAATAAAAGATTATGCCAAAGAGTTTTTTGATAAACATAGTGATATAGAACTTTTTATTGGAAAAGATAAATCACCTAGTTGTGGAGTAAGTAGTACAAAGTTATATAATAGTGATAAAATTATTATATCAACTAATAATAGTGGATTAATGGCAAAAGAGGCTATCAAGAGAAAAATTAAAGCCAAAGATGCTACATTATTTATAATATAAAAGGTTATCATATTTAAATAGCTTTAGATATAATAGCAAAAAAAAGGAAAATATTAGTGAATAGCGAAAAATTATATCAAAAACTAAAAACTAATAAGTTTATAATAGGTGGTCCTTGTGTAATTGAGAGCGAAGATATGATAATGTATCTCGCTCAAAATATCAAACAGATGAGTGAAGATTTAGATTTTACCTATATCTTCAAAGCATCATTTGATAAAGCAAATAGAACTTCACTCAATAGTTATCGTGGTGTTGGAATTGATGAGGGGCTTAGAATTTTAGAAAAAGTAAAAGATGAGTTTAATTTACCAGTTACAACTGATATTCATGAAAGTTCTCAAGCCTCTGCACTTGGAGAGGTGATTGATATTATCCAAATACCTGCATTTTTATGTAGGCAAACTGATTTATTGGTAGCTACTGCTAAAACTAATAAAATTGTAAATATTAAAAAAGCTCAATTTCTTGATGGTAAAGATATGATACACCCTATTATCAAAGTCCGTGATAGTGGAAACAGTAAAATTATGCTAACTGAACGGGGAAGTATGTTTGGACTTGGTAATTTAGTAGTAGATTTTAGACAAATTATTGATATGAAAGAGTTTGGTTATCCTATAATTATGGATGTAACACACTCTACCCAAAAACCATCAGCCCTTGGAGCGACAAGTGGAGGAGATAGAAAATATGCTCCATATATGGCAAAACTTGCTAATGCAGTGGGTGTAGATGGATTTTTCTTTGAGGTTCATACCAATCCACTAGAAGCATTAAGTGATGGGGCAAATATGATTTATCTTAAAGATTTTAGAGAGATTTTAGAGAGTATTAGATAAGGATAATATATGAATATAGAACTACTACACCACACACCACTTACAATTTGTTCAAATGCAATTAGGACTTGTTGGCAAAGCTTTGATAATAGTGATAATGGAGGAGAGAAAGATAAAGCTCTGATTGATAGAGTAGGAAATAAGTTTAAACACTCCTCAACACTAGAACACTTAAATTATAATTTTTATATCAAAGACATAAGTCGGGCTTTGCTTCAAGAGTTAGCAAGACATCGTATAGCCTCTCTTAGTGTCAAATCAACTAGATATACACTCAAAGAGCTAAAAGAGATAGAGCCATTTAAAGAAGATGATTTTGAGGGTGCTTCTAAATTTATAGTTTTAACTAATAATGAATTAGTAGATAGAGCAAGTATCAAAGCACTTAATAATCTAAGAGATATTTTAAAAAGTGGAGTATCTAATGATAAGGCTAAATATTGTCTGCCTGAGAGCTATAAAAGTGAGCTTACTTGGAGTATAAATGCCCGTTCTCTACAAAATTTTTTATCTCTTAGAAGCGATAAGTCTGCTCTTTGGGAGATAAGAGAATTAGCATATAAAATATATGAAGCATTACCAGAAGAGCATCAATATATTTTTAAATATCAAATAAAAAATATTAAAAATCAAAAATGATATGAAATAATATTATATTCTAAGTAAATAAGTGTTACAATAGGGGATTAAAAATATAAAGGATAAATTATGAAAATAATTAAGCTCTCTATTGCCTCTATGATGGCAATTAGTAGTTTTAGTTTCGCTGGTGGTGATATAGAACCTGTAATAGAACCTAAAATTGTTATTCCAAAAGTTAAAGATATTAAGATAGATGTACCTACATATAGTTCAGCAGGATTTTATATGGCTGTAGCATACTCTTATGCTACAGAAAAACAAAGAGCAGGTATTACACCAAATGGTATCGTAACAACTGCTGATGATGCTACTTGGGAATTATCTGGTATGGTATTAGCAGGTTATCAAATCAATGATAATTTTGCAATTGAGGGAAGAGTTACAAACTCTATGGATGATGTAACATATAATGATGTAGATGTAGCAAATTATGACCTTACAAATGCAGCACTTTATGCTAAAG
The DNA here is from genome assembly GCA_027065045.1 of Campylobacteraceae bacterium. Lineage (GTDB taxonomy): Bacteria > Campylobacterota > Campylobacteria > Campylobacterales > Sulfurovaceae > FS08-3. The sequence goes on from JAMOOX010000141.1 coordinate 2,666, forward strand.
TAATGTACCCTATTACTCTTACACAAAAGAATGTAACATCTATCTATGCTCTACTTGGATATGGTGAGACTACAATTGATGGTGCTACAACAGAATATAAATCAGATGGTATTCAATGGGGTGTAGGTGCATCACATAATATCAATAAAAATGTATCAGTTTTTGCTGATTATACACAGTTAGCTTTAGAAGATGAGTATGATACAAATAGTGTAACAGCTACTCACACTGATGAACTTGATGTTTCTACTATAAATGTAGGTTTAGCATATAAGTTTTAGTATTAATCTACTTCTGTATTATTTATTATATAATAATAAAAAATAATATCAGGAGTATATAATATGAGAATTCTTATTATATTTATAATTTCTACTTACTTTTTAAGTGCTATAGAGATAACATCTTCACAAGTATCTAATTATATAAATAGCTATATATCTGCTAATGTAGATAGTCGTAATAAAAATAGTGTTAATTTTATATATTCAAACAATAATTATAAGCCTGTGTGGATTGCTTCTGATTCTAAAATATCAAAAATAGTTCAACTTCTACAAAACCTTAAATACAACTACAAGCAAAAACCATTTGATATATATCTTATCAAAAAATATCTTTATATGTTAGATAATGAAGATTTATCAATAGAGAGTAAAATCAAACTATATGCAATGCTTGATATTAAGCTTACTAACTCATTTGTATCACTTGTAAGATTTGTTAAAGCTGGTGATGTTGATTGGAATTTGGTCAAAAAGAAGCTAAAAGAGCTAAAAGAAAACAATGATATAAAAGCAAAATGGGAAATATCTCCTAGATATATGCCATCTAATAGCTCTATTTTTAGTGCTATTTCAAGTGGTAATTTAGATGGATATTTAGACTCACTAATACCTATGAAAAAAAGATATATGGGATTAATTAGTATCTTAAAAAAATATAAATACAAAGATAGTGTAAAAATAAGATATGGTAGTAATCTAAAAAAGGGTATGAGTGATGGACGAATATATAATATCAAAACTATACTCAAAAGTACAGGAGATTTAGCACAAAATGCAAATATGAGTAACCTATTTGATGCTCAATTAAAACAAGCTATCTTATCATATCAAAATAGATATAATCTCAAACTTACAGGAGAGATTAATAGAGTAACAACATATTATCTAAATCAACCGATAAACAAACATATCAAAGCTATAATAGTCAATCTTGATAAAACCAAACTATATCCAAGAAGTTTTGAAAGCCGTCATATTGAAGTAAATTTAGCTGATTTTAAACTAAGATATTATCAAAATAGTATGCAACAACTTAAAATGAATGTAGTAATTGGCAAAATATCTCGTCCTACCCCAATATTTGATGATGTTATGAAATATATGGTAGTTAATCCTACTTGGACAATCCCTGATAGCTTAATCAAAAAAGATTTAATATATGTCCTAAAAAGAAATCCAAAATATTTAGAAGAACATAATATATATGTAAATGGTAAATTTGGAGCTAAAAAGCTTAATATGAAAAAGCTATTTACCTACGAACATAGCAAAAAAAGAGTACCATATAGCTTTGTACAATACCCAGGAGATGAGAATGCACTAGGAAGAGTCAAGTTTATGTTCCCAAATAAATATGCTGTTTATCTACACGATACAGATAATAAATCTCTACTAGAACGAAGATATAGAATATATAGTTCAGGATGTATGAGAGTAAAAGAGCCATTTAAATTAATGAAAATGATAGTAGGTAGTAGCTACAATCAATCAAAAATAGATAAAATCATAGCAACAAACAAACCAACAACCATACATCTAAAAAATCCAGTACCTATTCATATAATATACTTTACTGTATATCAAGAAAATGGAAAAGCATACTTTAAAAATGATATTTATATGTATGATAAAATTGTATCAGAGTCAACAGAGGGAAACAGAAAAGAGTACTTTACAATGCCAAAAACTAGACTTATTCAAGTAGATAAGAGAGGGAATAAGAGTGTTTATCATCCTGAGAGGAAAAAGGATTAGAGTATGAAAATTTTATACAACACCATTATTATATTATATTTTGGTGTTGTCGTGGGACAACACCCTACGAAAATATATTAATAGTATTTACAAGATTATTTCACAACCAAATTCACCAATTTATTAGGTACAACTATCTCTTTTACAATACTCTTACCCTCCAACCATTTAGGCACACTTGCTTTAGCTATCTCTAAAATCTCATCTTTTGAAGCATTGGCATTTACATCTATCTCGGCTCTTCTTTTACCATTTATACTTACGGCTAATCTGATTGTATCTTTTATAAATACCTCATCTAAGACTTTGATACTATTTTTTAGATTTTCTCGTCCAAATAATTTATCACTTAACTCCCAAGCAAGATGAGGGATAACTGGTTCAAGTAGGTTTAATATTATATATAATCCCTCGCTCCAAACATCTCCGTTATCTTGTTTATCAAGGGCATTTAGTGCCTCCATACATGATGCGATTAGTGTATTAAATGTGAAACTACTCTCATATACTACTTTTGATTTGATTAGGGCATCATATACTTTGGCTCTTGCCTCTTTTTCGTTTGCTTTTAATGAGCTATGTTCTATTGTTGGTAGGCTGTTTGATGTTACTTTTGATTTTCTATCATATAGCTTTTTTAGAAATCTAAATGAGCCATCTACGGCACTATCATTCCATTCAAGTTCTTTGGTTGGTGGGGCAGTGAAAAGGGTGAATAGTCGGGCTGTATCTGCTCCATATTTAGCTATTAGCTCATCAGGGTCAACTGTATTTCCGATAGATTTACTCATTTTTTTGCCATCTTTTAGCACCATTCCTTGAGTTAATAATCTCTCAAATGGCTCATCAATATTTATATATCCTAAATCTCTAAGGACTTTGGTAAAAAATCTTGCATATAATAGATGTAGTATTGCATGTTCTATTCCACCGATGTATTGGTCAACTCCCAACCAATAATTGACATCTTCTCTATCAATTCCGCAACTATCCCACTTTTTAGGGTTTGTAGCATATCTAAATTGATACCAACTTGATTGGACAAATGTATCTAGTGTATCGGTTTCACGAATTGCATCTTTATTACAATTTGGACATTTACAATTTTTCCAAGTTGGGTGATTCTCTAATGGGTTTCCCTCTCCTGTAATCTCTACATTATCAGGTAGTTTAATAGGTAGGTTTTCTACTTTTTCTGCTACTAATCCACAATCATTACAGTGGATAAATGGGATTGGTGCTCCCCAATATCTTTGGCGACTTACTCCCCAATTTCTTAGTTTAAAGTTAGTTGTCCCTTTACCTAAATTTTTATTCTCCATTAGTTCAATTACTTTGGCTTTTGCCTCTATATTTGATACTCCATTTAGTTCGTTAGAGTTGATTAATTTACCCTCATTTGTATAGGCTTTATTCTCTTCTCCACCCTCAATAACTCTTTTAATATCCAAATTATATTTAGTAGCAAACTCAAAATCTCTCTCATCATGAGCAGGTACGCTCATAACTGCCCCACCACCATAAGAGGCTAATACAAAGTTGGCTACCCAAACAGGTATCTCTTGATTGGTTAATGGGTGAATTACGCTAATTCCAAGAGGATAACCCTCTTTATCGGCTTTGGCTCTATCTATTTCACTCATATTTGATATATCAGTGATTTTTTGGGCTATATCTTTATCTAATAGATTATTTTGGATTAATGATTTTACTATTGGGTGTTCTGGTGCTAATGCTGTGTATGTTACTCCATAGATTGTATCTGGGCGAGTGGTAAATACATCAAATCCATCAAATTTATTAGGAACTGGTGCTTTAGTTCCAGCTTTTTGTGAGGCTAAAGTCATCACTTCCGATGAGTTTTGAATATTATTAAGTTTTTCTTTTGACTCATTAGTTAATTTAAATCCAAACTCTAATCCTTGTGATTTTCCAATCCAATTTCTCTGCATAGTAAGGACTTGTGATGGCCACTTATCCTCTAATTGTGATAAATCATCTAATAGTTCATCTGAGTATCTTTTAATATCAAGATAATATCCCTCCATCTCTTTTTGAAGCACTTCGTTATTACATCTCCAACAACAACCCTCTTCAACCTGTTCATTTGCTAATACTGTATGACACTCTTCACACCAATTTACAGTGGTAGATTCTCTAAATAGAAGTTTCTCTTCAAACATTTTGATAATAAACTCTTGTTCCCATTTGGTATATAGTGGGTCGCATGTGGCAAACTCACGAGTTTTTGAAAATGATAAACCAAGAGAGTTTAGCTCTTTTCTCATATAATCAATATTTGAGTATGTCCAATCTTTGGGGTCTCTATTGTTTTTAATTGCTGCATTTTCTGCTGGCATTCCAAAAGCATCCCAACCAATAGGGTGAAGTACATTGAAGTTTTGCTTACGATAGTATCTTGCCATTGCATCACCAATACTATAATTTCTCACATGTCCCATATGCAGTCTTCCACTTGGAAAAGGGAACATACTTAATATATATTTTTTCTCTTTTGAATAATCATCAAGAGGCTCAAAAGCCTCCTCATCTTCCCAAATTTTTTGCCATTTATTCTCTATCTCACTAGGATTGTAACTCATAAAATCTCCAAATTTTTAATTAAGGAATTATATCTAATTTTAGTTATAATACTTTTTATATAATAAAAGGGCTATATCTTATGAAAAATGCTTTTACTCTTATAGAGATTTTGGTAGTAATTACAATGATGAGTATTTTGATGATGTTAATTGCCCCATCAGGGATTAAGATTGTAGAGTCAATAGATAATTTTATAGAGAAAAAATCATTAGAACAAAATGTTGAGAAATTACAATTTGAAGCGTTTTTATATGTCCAAGAGATAAACTCTACAACAAATCCAATATTAAAAGAGTTTAATATAGATTATATATCATCTAAAGCTATTTTGCATTTAAAAGATAGTAAATAACAGACTTTGATATAAATTTAGTTATAATTTTGATATTAAAAGTTTAGGAGATAGATATGTCAAAAAAATTAATACTTCTTATTGGAGCACCTGCTTCTGGTAAAACAACAGATGGTAGCTTAATTGCTCAAAATCATCCAGAAATTACAAATTACTCTTTAGGAGAGTTACTAAAAAATGAGATAGAGAAACACTCAAAATTGGGTAAGATAAATAGTGATTATATCTCTAAGGGGCAACTTGTACCAACTGCTATTGCTATTGATACTGTTATGGAGGCACTTAGAAATGCACCTACTGATGTTGTACTTCTTGATGGTTTCCCAAGAGAAGAGGAGCAGATGAAGATTTTTGCTGATATTTTAAATGGAGACCACTCTATAGAACTTGATGGTGTGATAGAGATTAGAGTATCTTATGAGGTAGCAAAAGAGAGAATGGGAGATAATGAGCTATTTGAAGAGCAGATGAGAGTATATCAAGAGACAATAGCTAATATTGAAAAATTCTATAATAAAAATAATATTCTTCAAGTAATTAATGGCGAACAAGATGTAGAGGTTGTAGTATCAGAGATTGATGAATTTTTAAAAAGTCATTATAGAAAATAATTAATAATAAAAGGCATTAAATAATGGTTATTACAAGATTTGCTCCAAGTCCTACTGGTTATCTACATATCGGGGGATTAAGAACGGCTCTATTTTCGTGGCTATGGGCTAAACGAAATGAGGGTAAATTTCTACTTAGAATAGAAGATACAGACCAAGCAAGAAACTCTGATGATGCTCTAAATGCTATTATTAAAGCATTTGATTGGGTTGGTATGAGTTATGATGGTGATGTAGTATATCAATCTAAAAGATTTGATGTATATACAAAATATATTAATCAACTACTTGATGAGGGTAAAGCCTATAAGTGCTATATGTCCAAAGGTGAGTTGGCATCTCTTAGAGAAGAGCAGATGGCAAAAAAAGAGAGAACTCGTTATGATGGAAGATATAGAGATTTTGATGGTACTCCACCTGATGGGGTAGAACCTGTAATTAGGATTAAAGCACCATTAGATGGTAAGTTAGAGTTTAATGATGGTGTAAAGGGATTAATATCTATTGATGCTACTGAAGTTGATGATTTTGTAATTGCTAGGGCTGATGGAACACCTACATATAACTTTGTAGTAGCGATTGATGATTTTGAGATGGGGCTTACTACTGTAATTCGTGGAGATGACCATTTATATAATACACCTAAACAGATGATAGTATATAATGCTTTGGGCTTTGAGATGCCAAAGTTTTATCATGTAGCTATGATTAATAACGAACAGGGTAAAAAACTATCAAAAAGAGATGGTGCGACTGATGTTATGGATTATCAAACACAAGGTATTTTACCAGAGGCATTATTAAACTTTTTGGTTAGACTTGGTTGGAGTCATGGCGACCAAGAGGAGTTTAGTATAGATGAGATGATAGAGCTATTTAATCCAAAAGATATAAATAAAAGCTCATCAAACTATAATCTTGATAAGTTGATGTGGCTAAATGCTAACTATATGAAAAAGATGGATAGAGATAAATTAATTGAGCTATTAAAAGATTATGGATTAGATATTTCAACTCATAGTAAAAAAGATAATATTATAGATGCTACAATAGAAAGAGCTAAAACATTGGTAGAACTTGTATCTCAAATTAATCTTATATTAGATACTCCAAAAGAGTATGATGCTAAAAGTAGTAAAAAGGCATTTAAGGGCGAAGCATCTAAAATTCTAAAAGAGTTTATAGAAGAGCTAAAAGCCAAAGATATATTAGATACTCCAAAAGATTATCATGATGTAATGGATAACTATCTCTCTAAAAATGAGTTAGGATTTGGGAAATTAGGACAACCTCTAAGAGTAGCACTGCTTGGTAAGATGAGTGGTTCGGGGCTTGATGAGATTATGTATATATTAGGTTTAGATGAGGTAGCAAGTAGAGTAGAAAATGCTATTGGGTTTATAGAATCTTAATATAATAGTTGGTTTATACCAACTATTACTTCTCTAAATTATAATATTGGTTCATAAGTTTTTGGTTCTCTTTTTGTTCCATATTACAAAGGACTATACCTAAGTCATTTATTTTTTTACTAAATTCATCTAGGTTTTTGAGATAATCTCGTTTAGAAAACATATTTTTAACAACATAAAGAGACATATCACTATGACTCATTATTACTTTGGCATCTTTTGTAAATGCTACTGGTGGGGTTACAATTATGATGATACCATATAACTCTCTAAGTTTCATAATAATATTTTTTACATTTTGAGTATGTAGAATATTTGTAGAGTTTTTCTCCTCTTTTCCTGAATGAATAATATGAAGATTATCATAAATTGTCTCATGTATTACATCATTAATCTCTTTTTTGCCTTTTAAGACGCTATTAATTCCTGCATCACATTTTCCAAATTTATCTAATATTCTACTTCTTCTAAGGTCAAGATTTACTAATATAACCTTTTTATTGGTGTAGCTAAATATAGATGCAAGATTAATTGCTGTTGTTACCTTACCCTCATCTGTTACCGTTGATGTGAGAGATATAACGATAGAGCGATGATTGGGGTATAGTAGTTCTATATTGGTACGAAGAGTTTTAAATGCTTCATTAAATATGGGGCTAGGGTAGTTTAGAATATCTATTGTTACCTCTTTTTTCATTACTAATTTTTTGGTAATTATCATATTTTTGGGAATAAATGCTACTATTGGGACTCTTGTAACAAGATGTATATCTCTCTCACTTTTAATCCTACTATCAAAAAACTCTCTTATAAAGGCATAAATAATACCCAAAATCATTCCTAAAATAGTACCAATGATAGTAACCATTTTTCGTTTTGGTGATACTGGTTTAATAGGGATTGGAGCAAAGTCAAGGATTTTATTTTTATTTACAGTAGATGCTTTTGCAATTTCTGCTTCTATTTTTTTACTTAGTAGATATGAGTATATTTTTTCATTTACTTTATGTTTTCTAGTAAGTTTAGAGTACTCTCTCTCATATTTAGGAAGAGATTCTAATATACTTTTTTGCTCGTTTATAAGAGCCTCCATATTTTCTCTTTTTGTTTTATAGCTATCTCTTAAAGCTTTTAGAGTCATTTTTGCCATATTTCTTTTTTGTTTAATAGATTGATTAATAGCAATAATTAATGGATGTTGGTCTGTATATTCAATTTGAAGAGATTTCTTTTTGATAATATCATCCTGTAATCCACGGATAAGCACTGAAAGAGATAAATCTAATAATCGTACTCCTGCAAGTGATATATTCTGTAATCCTATACCCTTTTTGACACTTTTATAAATTTTGTTTAGTATCTCTTCATCTATTTTAATTTTAGATAATTGAAGTTTATATTTATCTATATTTTCTGTTTTTATTTTGGCATTTGTTTCTGTATTTAATGCACCTCTTTTTATCTTAAACTCTTTTATTTTATCTTCTGCTTGAGATAAATCAGTGTGAATTTTATCTAACTGTTTTTCTATAAAAAATAGTTTTTGGGTAGCCTCTAGTGTTTTTTGTTCTAATCCTCTTTTGATATATGCTTTTGCCAACTCATCTAATAACTCTTTGGTTCTAAGAGGTATTGTATCTTGATATGTTATTTTTAGTATATTAGAATCTTTTGATTTCATAGATACAGTTATTCTTGATTTTACACTATTTATTATATAATCTATCTCTGATACAATAAAAAGATATTTTTTGCCTTTTAGTTTTCTATTAGGTTCAACTTTGAGATGAAAGTTTTTAGTTCTTATCCATTTATTATAGTAGTGAATATTACTATAATTTATATTTTTACCATTTTTATCTTTGAATTTTAGTTGTAGTCTAAAGCTATTTTCATCAAGAGGATAAAGTTCAAAATTTTTATTGTAACCATCTTTTAAATATACTGTAAATGGACGATTTTTATAATACTCTACAAGTTTATATTTATGCTTACTATAATAATTATGAAGCATTCCTACTTTTTTGATTGCTTTAGATATTAGTTCACTTGATTTGATAATATCCATCTCAGTCATCTCATTTACCTCTTGTGAAGCACCAATAACATCTGATAATAGGTCATCTTTTGCTCTTTTAGATACCTCTGAACCTATCTCTAGTGTAACTACACTTTGATAAATATTTCGTTTTTTATAGACATTTGTACCCATAAAAGCTGTCATAATTATCATTAGAAATATGATACTAAACTTATATCGATATAGTGTAGATAATGCTCTTCTTACATCTATCTCATCATTATCAAAGTTAAATTCTTTATTTTCCATATTATCCTATTTTGATAATATTAATGATGCAATAGCACCCTTGCCATCTTTTCTATTTTTAATATTTATTTTTGCCCCCAAAGCATCAGACGCACTTTTGGCAAGGAATAGTCCTAACCCTGTACCATTAGAGTTACTACCTCTAACAAATGGAGCAAATAGGTCTTTGTTCTCATCAATTCCAACCCCCTCATCAATTACTTCAATAATATACTCATTACCAATAAGTTTACTCTCTAATATAACTCTATTTTTAGATGGAGTAAATTTTAGAGCATTTTGAACAAAATTTTGTAATATTTGAGTGAGAAGTAGAGTCTGTATCTCTATAGAATAACTTTTTGGAGATATATTATACTCAAATGATTTACCTTGGGATATAGCCAAAAATTTGAAATCACGACAAGATTTATTTAAAAATTTTATAATATCTACTTCTCTAGCTATCTCAAATTGTGCCCCCTCCGCCCTACCAAATGCCAAAATAGATGTTACAATTTTATTCATATTATCCACAGACTCTATATTCTCTTTTAAAGCCTCTTTTAACTGTTCGTTTGTTGGGTTTTTTTTACGCAATGTTACTTGATTTTTGGTTTTCATTACTGCTAGTGGAGTTTTGAGTTCATGTGCTGAACCTATAAAAAGCTCTTTTTTATATTTTAAAAAATTAGAAATCCTCATTAATAATTTATTTATAGATTTACCAAGTGGTTCAAATTCAAGTGGCAGTTGGGATACATCTATTTTTTTTATCATATTTTCATTCATATTAGATAGCTTTTTTGTAAGTGTCTTAATTGGATAGGTAAGAATTGATGATAAAATAATAGCATAAATTCCAACAAATATAATATTAAATATATTTACAATTATAATAGCTTGATATATAGTATTTTGTAACTCTTGTTGTACAGATGTGTCTAATGAGGAGATGATACTACTATCTATAAAATAGAGTGTATATCTATAAAAGATAATCGATAATATTACAATTAAACCCACCATGGAGATGGAGAGTTTAATTAAAAAGTTTTTTCTTATGCTTTTTTTGGAAAGCAAAATCTATAACCTCTTCTACGAACTGTTTCAATAGTAGTGATATTAAGTGGTTTATCCATTTTTTGACGAATTTGATTAATAGCCACCTCTATAACATTTGGAGTTACTAACTCTGGTTCTTCCCATATCGCATCTAAAAGTTGCTCTTTTGATACAATTTGGTCTTTGTGAATTGCTAGGTGAGTAAGTACTTCAAATGGCTTACCTTTGAGTTCTATCTCTTCATTATTATATATTATTTTCTCCTCTTCAGGGTTAATAATAAGGTTCTCAATCTCAATAATATTAGAATCACCAAATCTAAGTTTAGCCTCTATTCTTACTACTAATATTTCAAAATCAAATGGTTTTTTGATGTAATCATCAGCACCAGCTCTAAGTGCTTCTATTTCACTCTCTTTATCATCTCTAGCAGATAGTACAATTACGGCAGTTTTACGACTAATTTGTTTTATTTCATTTATTAAATCAATACCATTACCATCAGGTAGCATCCAATCAAGTAGAATTAAATCATAATTTCTAATTCCAAGAAAATATCTAGCATCTGCTAAGTTTTGTACAACATCATTTTGATAGTCACTATCTTTTAGACCATCTGAAAGCATTTTACTTAGTGATACTTCATCTTCAATAATCAATATTCTCATATAGCATTTCCTTTTGAGTAGTTTTAAGTTTATTTTTATAATTATAGCATAATTTTAGAGTATTTTAAGAAAAGTTTCAAAAAACTCTATTTATAGCCAATCTCTTTTGATTAAGATGTTATTATAGTATAATTGTTAGTAATAACTTAAAGATATATTAAATTACTAATTCTCTCTATAATGAGCCCCTACACTCTCTTCTCTATCCAAAGCACTCTGTAGCATCAATTTAGCAATATCAAGAGAGTTTATAAACTCCAAAAACTCCACTAAATTTTGATTATTCTCTTTTGCTTTATCACCTATACCCATCTCTTTTATATCAATATTATCAATATCTTTTAATAAGTTTATCAAATTATTTTTTTCTCTTTTAACCCCTGCTTTTAGATAAAACTCCTCTCCTAAGCAGTCTCTTTTATTATAAAAATTGATATTATTACTATATTTATAAATCTCTTCTATCATCTTTTTATCATCTTTCAATTGAGTAGAATTTATCTCTATTTTCTCACTATTTTGAGAATATTTATAAGCATTTACCCCTGCTAACTTACCCATTGATACAATCTCTAAAAGTGAATTACCACCCAATCTATTAGCACCATGAATATGTGAATTACTACACTCTCCCACAGCAAACACCCCATCAAGTCTATTTATGGATAAATTACTATCTACATCAATCCCACCCATAGTATAGTGAGCTACTGGTTTAATTGGAATTAGTGATTTTGCTGGGTCAATATTCTCATGTAATTTACAAAGCTTTATCTCTTGGGGCAATAGCTCATTTAGTTTCTCTTCTCCTAAATGACGAATATCCAAAAATACATCTTGCCCATTAGCAATCTGTTCAATTATAGCACGAGATACCTCATCACGAGGTTTAAGCTCATCTACAAATCTATCTCCATCACTATTAAGCAAATATCCACCCTCTCCTCTAGCACTCTCAGAGATTAATATCCCAGAACTTTTGAGTGCTGTTGGGTGAAATTGAATAAACTCCATCAAGCTTACCTCTCCACCTGCTCTAATTACACTAGATATTCCATCTCCCACACTTCCATAAGAGTTAGTTGTAAAGTTATGATAAATAGCACTATATCCACCTGTGGCTATAATAATAGATTTAGCAAATAGTTCAACCACTTCGCCTTTGGTAATATCTAATAGAGTTACTCCAACCACTCTATTTTTATCTTTGATTAAATTAAGCAAATAGTGTTCATTGAAAAATTCAACTCCCTCTTTAAGAGCATTATCATATAGAGTATGAAGTATCTTAAGCCCTGTATAATCTTGTGAATAACAAGCTCTTTTATGAGTAGCCCCACCCAATCTTCGTTGGGCAATATTAGAGTTCTCATCTCTTGAAAATGGCACTCCAATAGACTCTAACCACTCAATAGATGCCCTTCCATCACTACACATCTTAGTAATCATCTCCTCTTTAGCTAAGCCCTTTGATGATTTAAGAGTATCTGCTATATGAGAAGCTATGCTATCATCATCTCTATTCCCCAAAGAGGCATTAATCCCACCTTGTGCCATAGTTGTTTGAGAATTAGTAGGATAAGCTTTAGATACTACCATTACATCAGCCCCTAAACCTTTGGCACTCAAAGCACTACAAAGCCCAGCCCCACCAGCTCCAATTATTAATATATCTTTCATTCTATCTTTTCCTTATCAAAGTTTTATAATACTTTTTTTATCCCATTTAATACTATTTGTAGCCTCTTCTATATCTACAAACTCAAAATCATCTAATAATCTCTCTAACTTATTAAATGCCCCTTTAAGTCCATAATATGATTTAAATTTTCTAATAGCAGATAACTCCTCTATCATAGGTTGGGTAGCATCAAAATCTCTGGGGTGAAAATATGTCATTACTGTGTGAGAATTTTGAAATAGATATTTAATAATTGGATATGGAAGCAGTCTAAAATACCCACCACCAGAGAATATAATATTTTTATACAAAGTTATAGGAAACTCTTTTAATCTCTTACCCTCTATCTCTATAATTGATGGATTAGACTCCCTATAAGAGGCAAATCCACCATGAGAACGAGAAGCAGGGAAAATAGAGCTATCTCTCTCTATCCCTGCTTCTATAATCTCTTCAAATGCCCATTTGGTATTTTCTGTAATAGAAAATCCAGGGGCTCTATATGTAATCACCTTTTTACCTATAATATCCTCTAATGATTTGATAGATATATTCAAATCCTCTATAAAAGAGGCTCTATTTTGTCCATATACTAATTGATGAGTATTAGAGTGAGTACCTATCTCATACCCATAACTATTAATCCTTTTAATAATCTCAGGATACTTTTGAGCCACCCAACCCAAACAAAAAAATGTAGCTTTTTGATTTTTTCTATCTAATAATTCAAAAATTCTATCCATATTTTTATCTAATCTATACTCAAAATTACTCCACTCCTTAACCCCTTTAGTAGAGTCATTATCTAATATATGAAACCACTCCTCTATATCAAATGTCAATATCTTCATTTTACTCTCCGTAGGGTGGGTGAAACCCACCAAATATTCAAAATTTCTATCTCCAATGCGATAAATCTTTACCTATTAATTTAGATGTAGCCTCTATATCATCTCTAAAATACTCTCTTAAATACTCTCTATCTTCATCTCTCATATTATCTTTACTCAATACTCTTTTGGCAATTGATTCCAAAAATGAGCGAGGTACTAACTTCATAATCATTTGGCGAATAGCAAATGCTACTCTATGGTCTCTATTGCTAATATATTTTATAATTGGATTTTTGGCTTTGCCTGAATGACTATATTTGGTATTTGTATCTACTACTATATCACTATCTATATCTAAAAATTTAAAAATTCTACTCATCACACCATTTGAATTACTGTTTAATTCATTAAATAAAACTATCTCTACATTAGAGAAATTATCTTGAAAATCTTTGATAGCTTGATAGTATAATCCACCCTTTTTATATGCCCACATCCAATCATAATTTTGAGCTATTCTATTATCCTCTTCTTCTAATCCCTCTCTAAATGATAACTTCTCTCTACCATCTCTTAATAGATTATTATATGCTGAATATGCTCTATCTATTGGGTTACGGATAGATATTATTATCTTTATATCTCCAAGTTCTGCTTTGATACTTTTAATAGTATGTTTATGAAAATATAGATAATCACTACTTGCCTCTCCAATCGCTTTGTGGTTATCAAATTTTTTAAATAGCTTAAAGTATTCATCTCTATCTTTGATTACCACACTATCTACACTCTTATCACCAATTCCATTATGAGGAAACTCTATATTAATAGAACTAAAATATTTCGGCTCTTTTTTTTTGGACATAGCTACTTGTGGGTGTTGGTTGAGATAATGATATATAGAAGTAGTACCACATCTAGCCACCCCTACAATCAAGAAATTTGGTTTAATCATTTTTTCATACTCTCAAATAGTTTATCATATCTTCTAGCAATTGAACTCCAATTATAATATATTACTATTCTTTTGTATAGCTCATCTATTTGATTTACATATCTTTTTGGGTTCTCTTCTAGTTTGGTAAGTACTATATCTAATTCACCACTATTTTTGAAAAATAGACCATCTTTTGCTACCTCTCTATTGAAGTTATTATCATGACATATTGTAATATTTTTTGATGCCATAGCCTCTAATAGAGATGGGTTTGTACCACCTACACTATGTCCGTGAATATAATTTAGTGCGTTTGCTCTGATAATAGAAAGCTCATCAGCATTATATATACCACCTAAAAATAGTACGCTCATATTAGAGATTTTTTTAAGCTTTTTATAGTATCTATTTTTATTACCAATAATAATTAATGGATACTCCCTAGATGATTTTTGATACCCTTTTATTATCATCTCTAAATGATTTTCAGGTTCTAGCCTACTTACAACTAAATGATATTTATGAGCCATTAAATTATATCTATTTAATACCTCTTCTACTTTTGGATTTTGAACATCTATAAATTTATTTGGATATGCCCCATACTCTATCACCTCTGTGGCTTTTGGAGAGTACTCCTCTTTGATATACTTCTCAACTCCATAAGAATCACACAATACCAAATCACTATTACGAGAAGCAAAATAGTCAAAATATTTAAATGCCTTTTGGATAAATTTATTCCATTTTGCTCTTTTATAGTTTAATCCATCAGGATTTGTAATAAGAATTTTATCTTGTCTATAAATCAAATATCCAAATAATGCACCAGCAGGACCACAAGAGTATATAATATCACTATGATGAAGTGCTAGTTTAATAGAATCATAATAGTATAAAATAGCATTTTTTGATTTGGAGTATTTGGAATATATTAATTTTACACCATCTAATTCTTCAAGGTTATTATTTACCTTTTGTTGTTCTTTATCACAAACTACTACTATTTTATGATTAAAATCTTTAGCTAATCTTTTAGATAATTCATCTACAAAAGTTTCAAATCCACCATAATTAGCAGGGATACCCCTACTTCCTATTAATGCTATTTTCATCTATGCCCTTTTTAAATATTGTTTTATTTTTTATAATAGCATAAATTGGACTATATATACTTTAGATAGAACTATTTTTATAAAATTTTAGATACAATACTCTCTATTTTAAGTAGCTATGGAGATGATATGAAAATCACAAAATATTCAGCAAATGGTAATGATTTTATAATCTATCATTCAAATCAAAAATTGGATAGAAGCCAACTTGCCAAAAAGTTTTGTCATAGACAAAATGGAGTGGGGGCAGATGGATTGGTAGTTTTAATACCTCATCAAGATTATGATTTTGAGTGGGATTTTTATAATGCTGATGGGAGTTATGCCTCTATGTGTGGTAATGCTAGTCGTGCTGTGGCTCACTATGCAGATGAAAAGGGAATATCCAAAAATGGAGAGGCTATATTTTTAACTGGTGCTGGTGTAATTAAAGCTACTATAAATGGATTATATGTAGTTACTCAAATGACACAACCTCAAATTATTAGAAGAGATATTAATGAGTATGGTTATAATTGGTGGTTAATTGATACAGGTGTGCCTCATTTAATTAATATTAGAGATGATATTAGTGAGTTTGATTTAGAGATTATGAGTAAGCTTAGGTATAAATATAATGCTAATGTAAATATAGCCTCTATTAGTGATGATAATGAAATCTCTATTCGTACCTATGAGAGAGGTGTAGAGGGTGAGACTTTAGCTTGTGGGACAGGAATGGTATCATCATTTGTACGGGCATTAGAAGAGGGGTTAGTATCTCCTAGTGTTAAGGTCTTGCCAAGAAGTGGAGATGAATTATATATTGATTTTAGAGATAATAATTACTACTTTGGTGGTAAAGTAACAAAGACTTTTGTAGCAGAGATTGAGGAGTAGGGTAGATGGAAAATTTAATTTTTTATGGTGTAGTTTATATATTAGCTAGTATCCCATTTGGATATATATTAGCATTAAAATTTGCTAATGTAGATATTAAAAATGAGGGAAGTGGAAATATAGGGGCTACAAATGTATTAAGAGTAGTCAAAGCCAAAGATGAAGCATTAGGTAAAAAGCTTGGGGCTATTACACTATTTTTAGATGTGATAAAAGGTGTAGTAGTGCTTTTAATTGCTATGGCATTTGATGTAAGTGAAGCTACTCTATGGACAATAGCAGTTTTAGCTGTAATGGGACACTGTTTCTCTATATTTTTGGCATTTGAGGGTGGCAAAGGTGTGGCTACGGCTATTGGAGTATTGGCTGTAATGATGCCTTATTCTGCTTTGGTGGCTATTGTAGTTTGGGCTTTTGTAGGTAAGGTGCTTAAAATTTCATCTCTATCATCAATTATAGCATTAATAGGATTTTTAATATCAAGTTATATTTTATATCCAGAGGTTGAGGGAATTGGTTCGCACTCTCCTGTTTGGATAATATCTATTATAGTATTTTATAAACATATTCCAAATATAGTGAGATTGTTTAATGGAGAAGAGAAAGCTATTTAGTAATAATATTTATTACTTTATGTTACAATAACAAAAATAATATTTTATAGAATGGATTAAATATGATGAGAAGTGATGAAGTAAAAAAGGGACATAATAGAGCGCCACATAGAAGTTTGCTAAGAGCAACAGGACTTAAAGATGAAGATTTTGATAAACCATTTATTGGAGTTTCAAACTCATTTATAGAGATAATCCCTGGGCATTTCTTTTTGGATAAAGTAAGTGATATTATCAAAGATGAGATTAGAAAAAATGGTTGTGTGCCATTTGAGTTTAATACTATTGGTGTAGATGATGGTATCGCTATGGGGCATGATGGAATGCTATTTTCATTGCCAAGTAGAGAGGTAATTGCTAACTCTATTGAGACAGTTATGAATGCACATAAACTTGATGCTATGATAGCTATCCCAAATTGTGATAAGATTGTACCTGGTATGATAATGGGTGCTTTAAGAGTAAATGTCCCAACAGTATTTGTAAGTGGTGGGCCAATGGCAAAAGGTTATACTAAAGATGGAGAACCAATTGACCTTGCCACTGTATTTGAGGGTGTTGGTAAGTTTGAAACGGGTGAAATTAGTGCTGATGAATTAGATGATTTAGAGTGTAATGCTTGTCCAAGTGGTGGTAGTTGTAGTGGTATGTTTACAGCAAATAGTATGAATACGCTTATGGAGGCTATGGGTATAGCATTAGCAGGAAATGGTACAATTTTAGCACTTACTAAAGAGAGAGAAGAGTTATATAGAAAAGCAGCAAGAAGAGTTTGTGAAATTGCATTGATGGAACAAGAAGAGAAAGCAAAATATAATATCAAAAATATTCTAAATGAAAATGCTATTAGAAATGCTTTTGCTGTGGATATGGCTATGGGTGGAAGTTCTAATACAGTTCTTCATATGTTAGCTATTGCTATTGAAGCAGATGTAGATTTTAATCTAAGTGATATTAATAAAGTAAGCAAAAGAGTATCTCATATAGCCAAAATCTCTCCATCTCTTACAACAGTACATATGCAAGATATAGATAAAGCAGGTGGAGTAAGTGCTGTAATGCATGAGATGAGCAAAAGAGGAGAAGATATTTTACTTGATAATCTTACAATTACAGGTGAGATGTTAAAAGAGAGAATAGCAAATGCTAAAATTGTAGATACAAATATTATCCATACAATAGATAATCCATACTCACAAGTTGGAGGATTGGCTATTTTATATGGAAACTTGGCAGAACAAGGTGCTGTAATCAAAACAGCAGGTATTACAGGTGAACGAGTATTTACAGGTACTGCTGTATGTTTCAACTCACAAGATGAGGCTATAAAAGGTATAATTGACCATAAAGTAAAAGCTGGAAATGTAGTAGTAATTAGATACGAAGGACCAAAAGGTGGGCCTGGAATGCAAGAGATGTTAGCACCAACAAGTCTTATTATGGGTATGGGATTAGGTGATAGTGTAGCACTTATTACTGATGGTAGATTTAGTGGGGCAACAAGAGGGGCATCTATTGGACATGTATCTCCTGAAGCTGCTGAGGGTGGTATGATAGGATTACTACAAGATGGAGATAGTATTCATATTGATGTAGATAAATATATCCTTTCAGTTGATTTAAGTGATGAAGAGATAGCAAAAAGAGAAGCTAACTTTGTACCAATTAAAAAACCTCTAAAATCAAGATGGTTACAACAATATAGAGCATTAGTTACAAATGCGAGTAGTGGGGCAGTATTAAAAACTGATTTGTAAGGTTTGTTTGATAATGTTTAATGATTATGATAAATGGAATGAAGTTAAAAAAGCAACTTCAAAAAATAATATACATATAGGTATTAAAGTAAGAGAAGTATTTTGGGCTAAATTAGGACAAAATATAGGTGATGAGGAGTATGGTAAAGGGGAACTTTTTTCAAGACCAGTTTTAGTGGTACGAAAACTTACTAAAGATTTATTTTTAGGAGTTCCTCTTACCACAACTATTAAAGATAATGATTATTTTTATCCATTTGAATTTGATACAAAAAAAGGAAAGTCAAAAAATAGTGCGATGTTATTACAAATGAAAAGTTTTAGTAAAAAAAGACTTACAAATAAAATAGGTATAATATCTAAAGAAGATTTTAAAAATATTCAAAATAGATTAATAGAGTTGATTGTTCCCACTTAAAAAAGTGGGTATGCCCGTAGGCGAATTATAAATACATTATAACAAAAAATATCTATAATGTCAATAAAAAATGGAGCTAAATGCAAAAAATACTTTTTTTAGATAGAGATGGTGTCATTAATATAGAAAAAAATTATCTCTATAAAATAGAAGATTTTGAATTTTGTGAGGGTATTTTTGAGTTTTGTAGATACTTTTTGAGCAAAGATTATATTATTATAGTAGTTACCAATCAATCAGGTATAGCAAGAGGGTATTATAATCAAAGTGATTTTGATACTCTCTCTAACTGGATGATAGATAAATTTCAAAAACAAAATATTAAAATATCTCATATATTTCACTGCCCTCATCACCCAAATTTTAGTAAATGTAACTGTCGCAAACCAGATATAGGTATGATAGAGAAAGCTAAAAAAATTTATGATATAGATTTGGATAATTCATTATTAATAGGCGATAAGATTAGTGATATAGAGTGTGCCAAAAATTTTGGAATTAAAAATGCGATACTAATTGAAAATATTATAAATATAAATAAAATGTTTGGGATTTAATTTATATCTATTATTATCTTTTAGATACAATCATTAAAATATAACTAAATGGAGTTTGATATGTTAGATTGTGCAATTATTGGTGGAGGACCTGCTGGACTTACAGCAGGATTATATGCAACTCGTGGTGGATTAAAGAATGTAACAATGTTTGAACTTGGAATGCCAGGGGGACAGATTACTCAAAGTAGTGAGATAGAGAATTACCCTGGGTTTTTTGAGCATGATAAAACAGGTATGGATTTTATGAATACTTGGCAAGAGCAGTGTTTTGCTTTTGGATTAAAGCATGAGATGAAAAAGGTTGAGAGAGTATCTAAAGTAGATAACCATTTTGTAATTACTATTGAGGGGGGAGAAGAAGTTGAAGCACTTACTGTAATTGTAGCTACTGGTTCTACTCCAAAGAGAGCAAACTTTAATGGTGAAGATGAGTTTTTTGGGAAAGGTATATCTACTTGTGCTACTTGTGATGGGTTTTTCTATAAAAATAAACCAGTAACAGTCCTTGGTGGTGGAGATACAGCACTTGAAGAGGCATATTATCTATCTAATATATGTAGTGATGTTTTCGTAGTCCATAGAAGAGATGAATTTAGAGCAGCACCTCCTACACTTGAAAGAGTTAAAAGAAAAGATAATATTCATCTAATTACAGATAGTGTAATAGAAGAGGCTTATGGTGGAATGATGGGTCTTGATGGTGTGAAAATTAAAAATATCAAAACAGATGAGATTACAGATATGAAAAATAGTGGTCTTTTTGTATTTGTAGGGCATAATGTAAATAATGGTGTATTAAAAGATGAAAATGGTAACTTTATTTGTGCTATGAATGATTGGGGGCAAGTGATAGTTGATTTGAATATGAAAACAGATATAGATGGTCTATTTGCATGTGGTGATATGAGAATTCAAGCCCCAAAACAGGTAGTTTCAGCAGCAGGAGATGGTGCAGTAGCAGCATTAGGAGTAATTTCTTATATTCAGGAGTTAAATTAATGGTAAAAGTAGGTTTAGTAGGTAGTACAGGTAGAGTTGGTTCTCTTTTGATAGATAATCTAGCAGATGATAATGAAGCAGTTTTAAGTTGTGTTCATGTATTTGATGAGCTTCAAAAAGCACTTTCAAAAGGTACAGTTGTAACAAACTCAATGAAAGAGTTATTAGAAAATTGTGATGTAGTTATAGATTTTTCAGCTCCACAAGCGACAGAGGATTTATTAGAAAATGCTCTTAAAAATCCCACCCCATTAGTAATTGCTACAACAGGCTTTAATCCTCATCAGCAAAATTTGATGATGGAAGCATCAAAAGAGATGCCAATTCTATACTCATCTAATATGTCAGTTGGAATTGCATTACTAAAACAACTTGTAGAACAAGTATCATCAAAATTAAAAGACTTTGATATAGAGATTGTAGAACAACACCATAGACATAAAGTAGATTCTCCATCAGGTACTGCTTTGACTTTAGGAGAGTTTGCTGCTAAAGGTAGGGGGCTAGATTTAGATGCTGTTAGAATTAGTGGTAGAGATGGACAAATTGGAGCAAGAACCAAAGATGAAATAGCAGTAATGGCACTTCGTGGTGGAGATATTGTAGGAAAGCATACAGTTGGATTTTATAATGATGGAGAGTTTTTAGAACTTAATCATACTGCAACAAGTAGAGATACTTTCTCTAAAGGTGCGTTACGAGCTTCTAAATGGTTAGTTAATCAAGAGAGTGGTTTTTATTCTATTAATGATTGTATTGGTATATAATAAACTCTATTTAGCTTAAATGGTGGATTCTATCCACCATTCTTAATTATTCTATTTTTCATACTATAAACTTTAGTTTTTCTTTTTCATTATATCATATATTTTATAACTTTTTAGATACAATCACTAAAATATAAATAGATAAACTATTTTGGTATATAAAGGATAATATTATGTGTGCAATTGTTGGTGTATATGGCAGTGAAAATGCCTCTAAAATAGCTTACTACTCTCTCTTTTCTTTGCAACATCGTGGGCAGGAATCATCTGGGATTAGCTCTAGTGATGGAGCAAGAATACATACTTTTAAAAAGAGAGGGTTAGTTACAGAGATTTTTGATGAAGATGCTTTTGGAGTATTGAAAGGTAATATGGCTATTGGTCATAATAGATATTCAACAGCTGGAGATGACTCAATCCTTGATGCACAACCTGTATTTGCTAGATATAAGCTTGGAGAAATTTCTGTTGCACATAATGGTAATCTTATTAATAAAAATGAGGTTAGAGGTGAATTAATTGCTAATGGTGCTATATTTCAAACAGATATGGATACAGAAAATATTGTTCATTTAATAGCCAAATCTAAAAAAGATGCTCTTATTGATAGAATAAAAGATATGCTTACTAAAATAGAGGGGGCATACTGTTTGGTTATTCAAAGTCGTAAAAAGATGTTTGCCATTAGAGATAGATTTGGTATTCGTCCAATGAGTTTAGGGAAACTGCCTGATGGTGGTTATATTGTAGCAAGTGAGACTTGTGCTTTTGATTTAGTTGGTGCTGAGTTTATTAGAGATGTAAGAGCAGGTGAGATGCTTGTTTTTGAAGATGGTAAAGAGCCAAAATCAATTCAAATTTTTGAACCAGACTTTCATCCATGTGCATTTGAATATATATATTTTGCAAGACCTGATAGTATAATTGATGGTAAAAATGTATATAAAATGAGACTAAAAATGGGAGAGAGATTAGCCAAAGAAGTCCCTTGTGATGTAGATATTGTATTACCTGTCCCTGATAGTGGAGTAGCAGCAGCTAAAGGATATGCTGATGGGATTGGTGCAAAATTTGAGATGGGAATAGTGAGAAACCACTATGTAGGACGAACATTTATAGAACCAACACAAGAGATTAGAGAACTTAAAGTTAAACTAAAATTATCTCCTATAAAACATCTAATAGAGGGTAAAAAAGTAGCAATTATTGATGATTCACTTGTAAGAGGCACAACTTCAAAACAGATTGTAAGAATGCTAAAAGAGGCAGGTGCAACAGAGGTTCATATGAGAATAGCAGCCCCAGAGATTAAATATCCTTGTAGATATGGAATTGATACACCAACAACTGTAGAGTTAATATCTTCTACTTTAAATCCTAATGAGATAGCTGATAAGATGGGTGCTGATTCTCTTGGATTTTTATCTATTGATGGACTTCAAGATGCTTTGGGTAGAGAGAGAAAATATTCACTTGTGAGTTTTGATGGAAACTATTTTGCTGGTGGAAATGCTAACAGTCCATCTTGTAGTATAGGTTAAGGATTAAGAGTGGATAATTTTATTACAGATATTCATATTGGTAAAGTTAGACACTTAGAGAATATTGATATAAAATTGGGTGATACTAAAAAACATCTGATTTTAACTGGGAAAAATGGGTGTGGGAAGACTTCGGTTTTGGAAGCACTTAATGATTTTTTTTTAAATGCTAACATAGATGAAGAAAATTATATAAAATTTAAAAAAACTCTTTATCCTAAATTTAATACTATTATTGATAATATTCTTTATGGTTTCTTTCCTGCAAAAAGGTCTCTTAATGTTGAACAACCAAAAGGTATAAAAAAATATGATATTCCTAAAGATAAGTTAAATATAAATTTTTTACAACATATAGTGAATCTTAAAGCAGAGAGAAGTTTTGCAAGAGATGATAATGAAATTGAATTAATAGAACAAATAGATGATTGGTTTAATAAATTTGAAAATATGCTAAAAGAAATTTTTACTGATGATAGTTTATTTTTAAAATTTGATAGAAAAAATTATAATTTTTTTATTCATAGAAGTAATCGTGAGCCTTTTGATTTTAATAGTTTATCTGCTGGATATTCTGCTATTATTGATATAATAACAGAAATTATACTTAAAATAGAACTATTTGAAGTAAAAAGTTTTGATTATGAGGGTATAGTATTAATTGATGAAGTTGAAAATCATCTTCATGTAGAACTTCAAAAAAATATAATGCCTCTACTTACAAGCTTTTTCCCAAATATTCAATTTATTGTTACAACTCATAGCCCTTTTGTTTTATCTTCAATAGAAAATAGTGTAATTTATGATTTAGAGAGAAAAGAATTTAGTAATGGAGATAGATTTGTCAATGGTTCTTATTCTAATATTGTAAAAAATTATTTTGAAGTAGATAGTGAATATTCACATATCTTAGAAGAGAAAATATCAAGATATGAAGAGTTAATTAATATATTTGAAAAAGAGGATATAACGATAGAAGATGAAAAAGAGTTGTCTAAATTAGATAGAGAACTTGATGATATAGCATTAATGTTATCTACTAATATATATCTACGATTTAAAGAGCTTCAAAAGAGGATTATGGAGTGATAAAAGTAGATAGAAAAGAGAATCCTACTTTTAATAAATATAGTGATAATATAGTTAAAGAGAGTCTCAAAACAGATTTTAATAAAAAATGTTATCTATGTGAAGAGGTTACAAGGCATTTTGAAGTTGAACATTTTTATCCTCAAAAATATTATCCATATCTAAAAAATGAGTATTCAAATCTATTTTATTGTTGTCAAAAATGTAATAAAATAAAACCTAAGAATATAAATACTAATTCTGATAATGAAATCTTAAACTGTTGTGAAGTTGATGTAGAAAAATATATTAAACTTAAACTAAATATTTTAGAGTGTAAAATAGAGATTATCAAAGTAGATAGTATAAAAAATCTTGATACTCAAATAGATAATACTATAACTATTTTAGATAGAATATATAATGGAACAGATTCTAAAAGTAACTCTTGTGAAGATTTAAAAAATGAGATAGTAGAGATTATTTCAGAATTTCAAAAAAAGTTAGAACAGTATCAAAAATCTAAGCTTAAAAGAGCTATTTCCAAAGATATTCAAAGAGATTTAGATATAAAATCATCATATTTAACTTTTAAAAGATGGATAATTAGAGATAATAAATCTTTAAATCAAGAATTTAAAAAATATATAATAGATTAAAGGATAAGTTTGAAAAAACTAAATACTTATGGAAGATACCTAAAGAAAAAATTTAAAACCAAAGTGAGTAAAATACCAATAGCTATTAGTGGATTTACTTGCCCTAATATTGATGGTAAAGTGGCAAAGGGTGGTTGTACATTTTGTCAAAATGACTCTTTTAGTCCCAATCTTGCTCAAAATAGAAGTAAGGTATTTTTAAATCTTGATAGTATTAGTAATCCTATTTTAGATAATCAACTCAAAGAGCTTGATACTCAAATTAAAAAGACTATGGCATATCAAAGAGAGGCTTATGGGACGAAGAAGTTTATAGTCTATTTTCAAGCTTTTACAAATACCTATGCCCCTTTTGATACACTTAAAGCCTTGTTTGATAAGGCACTCACTTATGATGATGTAATTGGGCTTAGTATTGGAACTAGAAGTGATAGTATTACAGATGAGACACTTGATTATATTGTAAAATTAAGCAGAGATTATGAGATATGGTTGGAGTATGGGATACAGTCAATTTATGATACTACTTTGGATAAAATTAATCGTGGGCATAATGCTCAAAATGTCAAAGATGCTATTATTCAAGCTAAGAGTTTGGGGTTAAATGTATGTGGGCATTTAATATTTGGACTGCCTGATGAAACTCAAGAGATGATGATAGAGAGTGCAAAGATTAGCTATGAATGGGGGATAGATTCAGTTAAATATCACCCTCTGTATGTAGTAAAAAATACACTTTTAGCAAATGATTATAAGAGTGGTAAGTTTGTGCCTATTTCAAAAGAGTTGTATATTGATACCTTAGTAAAAGCTATTAAATTAAAGCCTGATAATATATCTATTCAAAGAGTTACAGCAGGGACTGATGATGATACTCTACTTGCTCCAAAATGGTGTGGACTTGGCAGAAATGAGATGCAGGTTTTTATTGATAATGCACTTAGAGAAGAGGGGTTGGAGTATTAATCTTGTAGGGTGTGATTGCTATCACACCTTTTATACGGCTTGAATATCTTAGACTCAATCATAATCTAAATCATTTTGCCATTAAAGAAAAAATTTACATACAAGCCCTCTCTACTGCTTATCAAGAGGTTGAAAAATTACGATGTGCTTAGTTGGCGTAAAATGAGTTACTTATATTATTTGATATTTGGCAAGAAGTCTTCTATATTAATCATTTTTAAGCTATACTTATACACAAAGGAGTAGTATATGTCAAAGAGGTCTCACATTATAGATATGATAAATTACCAAATAGAGCTACTTAAAGAGTTAGACCAGAGTCTATTAGATGATTTTTTTAACAATGGTACTATAGTATATTGTAAAAAAAATGAACCTATATTTATGAGTGGTGAACTAGAAAAGTATTTCTATATAGTACTAAATGGAAAGATCAAAACACTTCAGATAGATATAGATAGTTCCAGAGAGCAGACCATGTTTATATATAGAAAAGGGGATATGTTTGATACTCTAATATTGTTAGATGGTAAGCCTCATGATGTTATCTATGAAGTGCTAGAGAGTAGTGAACTACTACAGCTACCTATAGAGATGGTAAGAGAGTGGGTATATAACAATCCACAATTTAATAGACGATTTTTTCCATATCTAGCCTCTCAGATGAGATATACAGAGGAGTTGGCTAGTGACCTATCTATATACTCTACAGCCCAAAGACTATCTAAGCTACTACTTCAAAATATAAACCCAGCAGATCGACACCACTATCAGCTACTTCAAAATCTATCCAAAACAGAGATAGCCAAACTCATAGGGAGTGTGAGAAATGTGATAGAGAGACATATCAAAGATTTGAAAGATCAGGATATTATAGAGAATAGTAGAAAAAATATAAGTATTAAGAATTTGGAAAAATTACTAGAGCAGTCGAAGAGACTGCTACTAAATTGACTACTTTTTTGCCTCTTCTTTATCTGAAGAGAATATCTTATCTTTGAACTCTTTTAGCTTTTCACCTAAATCTATAAATAGCTTCTCAGCTTTATTTGGACCCTCCACCTCTTTTTTAATATCATCTATCATCTTATGTAGCTCTTTGTATGTAGTAGCACTATCACTGATATAGCCTAGCTTCTCCGCTTTATCTAGCTGATCACTAGCAGCTGATAGGTATTTAAGAACCAACTCTTTATCACTCTTAGCCTCTTTTGATGCTAAAGCTACTAGATCTACACTATTGACTAGAGGTATAGGTATGATATGTTTAACATACGACATTGTAGAGAGTGCTAACTCCAAAACCTCTTTTGCCCTCTCTGGCTTCTCCTCTATGATATATTTAGATGCCAGTTTGAGAGCATCAGGGTATGTCACTAGAGGTAGACTCACTACTGTCACATCTATCTCACTCTGTAGGCTGATAAGTAACTCTCCTGCACTCTGTATATTGCCATCATCTATCAGATCTTTAACTCTCTTGAGTGCTATATCTACATCCTTGGAACTACCTACAAAGTTTTTGACCAACACCCTATTCTCTATAGGTAGGAGCTTTGGTGTATCTTTCATACTTAAAATGGATTCTAATTTACCTAGAGCAGACTCTATATACTTTTTTGCTTCATCACTTTTATGGTTATCAAGACTCTCTATCGCTTTAGTTACTAGCTTTAATGATGATATAGCCTCTTGTGTCAGTTTGACTTTTGTATTTTCCTTTTTTGTAGCTACTTTGGTGGCCTTTGCACTAACCTCTGCACTACTCAACTTGAGACTATCATCACTTGCAACTGCTATCCCACCTAAGAGTAGAGATGACACCACTATAGATAATATACCTTTTTTCATAACTTGATCCTTTTTTTTAATATATTTAGTCGGTATGACTAAAGTTAGTGAAATTATAGTGGATATTTAGATTGAGAAATGCTACTTAAGTGGCATTTAGTATCCAAAAATTGATATATAATACGCTTATCAAAATCAATAAAAAGGATCAGATATGCTAACACAAAGATATGAACCATTCAACGATATAAGAAAGAGTTTTGATCTAGTAAATGCGATTATAAATTCAGTTGCACAGCAGTCTCAAGATCAAGAGCTAGTAGCTTTCAGACCAAATGTCAATAGTAGAGAGGATGAAGATAAATACTAT
>JAMOOX010000142.1 GCA_027065045.1 Campylobacteraceae bacterium
ATCTTGATTTATAGTAGAAATAATTTCCCCTTCTGGAGATATTTCTGAGATAGTTAAATTCCAAATAGTATTATCTCCATCTACTTTTGTTTTATAAAAATCAAATTTTAAATCATTTTTATTTCCTGCTGAATCAATAATAGTTCCTGTAAAGCCTTGATAATTTTGGTTAAATTCTAAACTATTTGAAGCTGTATTTGGTTTAATATAATTTCCAAGTGTTCCAAGATTATGAATAAACATATCATTGCTATCATCTGTTGCAAATGATAAAGCTAAAAGTTCTTTTGAATCAGTATTATTTTGAATAAAGAGCTTCCCTTTGCTATCAAGTCCTACAGTTGCATCACTTCCATAAGTAAAAGTAGCTAAATTTTGTAAATCATCTATAAAATCTTGAATAGTAGTAAAATTACTTCCTGTATTATCATTTGTTTTATATACTAATCTTTCCATAGAAGAATTACTATTT
This sequence comes from Campylobacteraceae bacterium, assembly GCA_027065045.1. Lineage (GTDB taxonomy): Bacteria > Campylobacterota > Campylobacteria > Campylobacterales > Sulfurovaceae > FS08-3. Next base: position 473 of record JAMOOX010000142.1, read on the forward strand.
ACTATATCACCTCCATTACTTTTTATATATAATTTATTACCACTTTTAATTTGAATAGAAGTATCTGTCTTTGAATATAAAATTCCTTTTTCATCAAGTTTAGCTGCTATAGCATTTACAATATCTAATGAACTACTTCCATCTGGTACACTAAGAGAAATATTTTCTCCATTTACATCAAAATCTATATTTATATCACTTCCATCTATTACATCATTCTCTATACACATATCATATCTAATAAGACCATCAGAATATCTAATATTATTACCAAATCCAAATACAACATCTTGAGAATCTTTCATATTCATAGCCATTCCATCGGAATTATATAATACTCCCATATTATTTGTAGATATAGCTGGTTTTGGATCTTTTGCTATATTTTCATTTGGAAGATTTCCTCCAATTTTAACATTTTCAGTAGCCTTAGCTGGAAACATAATATTATCTGGAAGGTCTATTTGAGTAGTTTTAGCACCTGCTGTTATTAAATTATCTGTAGGAATAGATGCATCAAATTTCCAATCTTTACCATCAAAAGTTAAATTATTTGCATTTACTACTTGAAGTTTATCTCCATTATCCATAACTAATGTTCCCTTTGCATCTCTTGTAAAAGAACCTGTACGAGTATAATAAGTTTGATTATTTATATCAGTTACTTTTATCCATCCTTTACCTTCTACTGCCATATCAAATCGGTTATCA
>JAMOOX010000143.1 GCA_027065045.1 Campylobacteraceae bacterium
GATTAAGCTAGATGCTAAGAAGATTTATAATATTATGGAGGTTAAGCACTCTTTAACTCCTTATATCTTGGGTAAATTGTGATTTGTAGTGCCTAGATTTTTTAGGAAAACTCGGTAGGCAGGGGGGCGTAGTGCTTTTTGGGGCGAAGTCGGGAGAATTATCTATTGATGACATTAAGAGTATTTTAATATAAAAGTTCTTAATCAATCAAACACTCTATTATCTTCTCCACTGCCTCTTCTATACTATCTGTTTGAATAGTAATATTAGGATTTAGTGGTGCTTCATAAGGGGAGTCTATGCCTGTAAAGTTTTTAATCTCTCCATTTAGGGCTTTTTTATATAATCCTTTTGGGTCTCTTTGTTGGCAAATCTCTAATGGTGTATCTATAAATACCTCTATAAACTCTCCATCTTCTAATATAGATTTAGCATACTCTCTTTCACTTCTAAAAGGGGATATAAAAGCTGTGATTACAATCGTACCTGATTCTATAAATAGTTTAGCTACTTCTGATATTCTTCTAATATTCTCTACTCTATCACTATCACTAAAGCCTAAATCTTTGTTTAGTCCAAATCTTACATTATCTCCATCAAGTAGCATTGTATGGTAGTTTAATTGGTGTAGTTTAACCTCTAAAGCATTAGCAATAGTTGATTTGCCACTTCCACTAAGTCCTGTTAGCCATATAAGTTTTGGTGTTTGGTTTAGTTTTTTGGCTCTGTCTTGTTTGGTGATATGTTGATTGTGCCATACTATATTTTTATCTTCCATTTAATTAATCCTTTTTAAAAATGCTTCTATGGTATAAAATGAGCCATATACTAGATAGTTCTCATCTCTATTTATACTATTAAATTTACTATTTTTGATATTTATACTATTTAGATAATCTATAAGTATCTTACTATCTAATGCCCTTGAGGTATCTATCTCTATAATCTCTACTCTAATAATATTATCTTTTAGAATATTTATAATCTCTTGGTAGTTTTTATCCTCTAAAGTGTTATATATAAGCACTACTTTTTTATCTTTTAGGTTATTTTTGATAGCCTTAGCTGATAGTGGGTTGTGTCCTACATCTATAATAATATTATCTTCTAATTTATAATATCTTCCAAAGAGTTTGAGTGAGTTTAAATCATCTATATTGTATTTAAGATTTAAAATTTCAAGTGAGGCGATAGCTGTTTGAATATTATCTTTTAGATAACTATTAAAATTTGGAATTGGTGCTTTAGCTCCATTTTTTTGTGAGGCTAAAGCCATCACTTCCGATGTTAAATATATTTTGGAACTCTTCTGTTTAGCTATATCTTTGGCAATATCTTTTACCTCATCAGTTGTACCAATGGATAATAATACTTTTTTATCAATAGAGTTTATTTTGGTAGTAGCTATATCTTGGATTGTATCTCCCAAAAATTCTTGATGGTCTAATCCAATAGGTGTAATAATGCTTAAATCTTTTGGGGCTATATTAGTCGCATCATACTCTCCTCCTAATCCTGCTTCTAATATTAAAATATCACAATTAGAAGCTACAACTAAGCTCAAAAGAGTAGTATATTCAAAATATGTAAGAGCATTAGATATATCTTCTTTTAATATATTAAATAGTTTTTGATGAGCCTTTTCAAGATTAGAGTTGCTAATATTTGCCCCATTTATCCAAATTCTCTCGTTAAACTCTCTAATATGAGGCGAACTATAATGTACTACACTATAATTTTGTTTATATAGTAGATGAGATATAGCCCTACCTGTTGAGCCTTTGCCATTTGTACCTACTATATGAATAGTTATTGGGTGGTTTATATGTGGTTTTAATATATCATAGGCATCATATACTCTATTATAATCTATCTCTTTATAAAATAGTGGTTTAGAGTTGATATAGGTTATAAAACTCATCTACACCCCTTTGGTTGCGATATATGCTACAAATTCATCAATTGCACTATTTAATCCATTCTCTATCGCTTCTGTTCTTAATTCTGATTGGTTTTTTCCACTCTCTTCTATATCAGATTCATAGGTTGTATGAATAGTTTTGGTAAATTTACCTTTTGTTTTGCTATCTACTTGAAATTTAATACTTAGATTAATACGATATTTTGTAACAAATCCATTATTATCAAAGCTAAGAGGTGTAATAGTAGCACCACTAGATATTACTATTTTGCTATCTGCTCTCTTTTTGGATACTACTTTGCTATGAAAACGGCTATATACAACTTTTCTCATCTCATCTTTGATATGTAAAGCACTTTGTGGTTCTATCTTATCTACAATTACATCTATAAATATATTTTTGCCCATTACACTATTAATATATTTTGCTGTTGGTTTATATCCACAACTTCCTAAAATTAAAAATAGTGATAATAATATAGTTTTGATAATAAACTCCTATTTTTTAGTAATTATATCCAAAACCATCTCTAACTCTTCATTAGCTTTGATAACTAATATATCAATATCTTTGGTAATATGTTCTAATCCATCTAATATTTTATCTCTAATGACTTTTGAGTTCTCTCCTATTCCACCTGTAAATACAATCGCATCCACTCTGCCAATAACTGCTATATATGCCCCAATATACTTTTTAATCCTATAACAAAATATATCAATAGCTAATCTACTCTCTAAAGTATCGCTATCTAAAATTTCTCGCATATCAGATAATCCACAAAGCCCTTTTAATCCACTCTCTTTATTTAATATTGTATTTATTTGAGTTGATGTAAGATTATAATTATCTATAATAAATGTAATAATAGCAGGGTCAAGTCCTCCACTTCTAGTTCCCATCACAAGACCATCTAATGGAGTAAATCCCATACTTGTATCTATACTTTTACCACTCTTTATAGCTGTTATACTAGCCCCATTCCCCAAATGAATTGCGATAATATTTGGATTATTATGATTTTTAGATACCTCTCTTGTGATATAACTATAAGATATTCCATGAAATCCATATTTTCTAATCTTATCATCTCTATAATACTTATTATCAATAGCATATCTATAAGCATAATTTGGAATTGTATTATGAAATGCTGTATCAAATATTGCAAAATGAGGTATATTAGGATAGATTTTAAGTGCTAACCTTATACCAATTAGATTTAATGGATTATGTAGAGGTGCTAAATAAGAGATAGCCTCTATTTGAGATATTACTTTATCTGTAATAAGAGTTGGTTTAGTAAATATATCCCCACCATGTACAACTCTATGTCCTACTCCATCTATATCTCTAATACCACTATCTATAATTTGATTTTTCATATTATCAAAAGCATCTTCAAATGAACTTATATTCTCTATCAAACCTACATATAACTCTTCCATATTATCAAATATTTTAAATTTTATAGATGAACTTCCTACATTAATTATAACTCTCTTCATAGTAAAATATTTCCTTTTTAGCATAATTATATCAAAAAAATCAATTAAATTTATATTATATATAAGCTGAAAATATACTAAATGTTAATTTGATAAAATTCAATTATATTTAAACTTTTTTAGTCTAAAATACATATAGAATTTTAAATTTTGAACTTTAATAAAGGAATTATATGGCACGATTAATAATAATGGGTGGTGGTGTTTCAGGTCATACTGCAGCAACATTTGCTAAAAAATATTTAGGTAAAAAGCATGAGGTGATTGTTGTAACACCAAATAGCAAATGGAACTGGATTCCATCTAATATCTGGGTTGGTGTTGGTGAAATGACAAGTGATGAGGTTACATTTCCTCTAGCACCTGTTTATAAAAAAGCTGGTATTGATTATAGACAAGCAAAAGCTGTTTCTATTCATCCTGAGGGAAAAAGTGATAGTGATGATGCTTATATTACTATTGAATATACTTCAGAAGATAAAGCAGGAGAGAGCGAAGAGCTAACTTATGATTATCTAATTAATGCAACTGGACCAAAACTTAACTTTGGTGCAACTCCTGGATTGGGTGAGGGTACAAATCTTGGAAACCATACAGTTTCTGTATGTACAGCAGACCATGCAACTCATGCAAACCTTGAACTTAAATCTTGTATTGAAAAGATGAAAAATGGTGAGAGACAAACATTCTTAATTGGTACAGGACATGGTATGTGTACTTGTCAAGGTGCCGCATTTGAGTATATCTTTAACATTGAAAAAACACTTACTGATGCTGGTGTAAGAGATATGGCAGATATAAAATGGATTTCTAATGAATCATTCTTGGGTGATTTTGGTATGGGTGGTATTCACTTCTCAATGGGTGGATATGCAACAAGTAGTAAAATATTCTCAGAATCTCTATATGCAGAGAGAGGATTAGATTGGATTATTGGTGCTCATGTTAATAAAGTAGAAGCTGGTATTGCTCACTATGAACTTTTAGATGGTAGTATGGGTAGTCAAGAGTTTGATTTTGCTATGCTTATCCCTCCATTTGCTGGTGTTGGATTAAAAGCGTATGCTAAAGATGGTTCTGATATTACAGATACTATTTTTGCTCCAAATGGATTTATGAAAGTTGATGCTAATTATGGTGCAGGTGCTTATGAGAACTGGAGTGCTAGTGATTGGCCAAGTACTCTTCAAAACCCAACTTATAGTAATATGTTTGCTGTAGGTATTGCATTTGCTCCTCCACATCCAATTTCTAAACCAATGACAACACCAAATGGTACAATGATTGTTCCTACTCCTCCAAGAACTGGTATGCCATCAGCTATGATGGGTAAAGCTGTTACACTAAGTATCTGTGATATGATATTAAATGGTACAACAGAACCAACACATACAGCTAATATGTCCCAAATGGGTGCTGCATGTGTTGCATCTGCTGGTAAAGGTCTATTTACAGGGACAGCAGCTGCTATGACAGTTTATCCAATCGTACCTGATTTTGAAAAATATCCAGGTGTTGGTAGAGATATGAATGGAACAACAGGAGAACTAGGTCTTGCTGCTCACTGGGTTAAGCATATTCTTCACCATATCTTTATTTGGAAAGCTAAACTTAAGCCAGGTTGGACTCTTATCCCAGAATAAGAAAAATATATATGCTCGGTGGGTTTTACCCACCATACAAAATATAAAATATTAAAGGAATTAAAATGGCAGAAAAACACTTAGGACATATAGAACCATACAGTGCTCAATTTGGAACAATGATACCAATGGGTGGACAAAAATTTTTTAGAACATGTGTATTATGGCAATTAGTTAGATTTGTTGCTATTAATATTAGAATGACTATACTAATTCTTAAAAGTCATCACTAAGAAACAAAATAACTATTTAGAGCTTTAACTTTCCTTAGTGGGTGGGGATTTAGTCGTTGCTTAAGGAAGGTTTGGGGCGAAGTCGGGAGAGGTTATATTTTTATATCATCAAGAGAATATAACTCTTCAACCTCTTAAAATAGGACTTTATGAGGGGTTTTGGTATCTTATAGGGTTTAGAAATGGTAAGATTATTTCACGATACTATATTAATGATTTAGAAAATGTTAATATCTCTCAAAATAGTTTTGAAATAGATATTGATATAGAAGAGAAACTTCAAAACTCTATATCTGTTTGGTTTGACCCCACAGTTAAGCCTTATAAGGTTAGATTCTTAGCAAATCATCTTATATCAAAATATTTCAAGCGAAAACCTTTACCCACTCAAAAAAATGAAATAGATAAGCCTGATGGTTCAATGGAATTTACTATTGAGATAACTCACGATATGGAGGCTTTACAAATTATTAAATATTGGATACCTCATCTAAGAGTAATAAGCCCTAAACGAATAGAAGATGAACTTAAGGGTAATTTGACTGATTACTTAGATTGGATAAGTGGGAAGATATTATAGTCAAAATATTACCTACTAATATTGATTCATAGATACTATTTTATCTAAAATCTTGTTATATATAGTATAATATAATTAAATTTTTAAAATTAGGAGTCTATTATCATTAAAGTATTAATTATAGAAGATGACCCAGAGTTATCTTTGATTTTATCAAGTTATCTTACAAAGTATGATATGGAAGTTATTTCGGCAGAAGAGCCATATATTGGAATGTCTATGCTTACTCAACATAAATTTGATATTATTATATTAGATTTAACTCTACCTGGAATGGATGGATTAGAGGTTGTTGGTAAGATTAGAGAGAGTTCATCTATTCCAATTATTATTTCAAGTGCTAGAGATGATATTACAGATAAAGTTATAGGATTAGAGAGAGGGGCAGATGATTATATGCCAAAGCCTTATGACCCAAGAGAGCTTGTAACAAGAATAAAAACTATTTTACGAAGAATTACCACAACAGAACCAGAAGAGACTCAAAAAGATATTTTTGAAGTAGATAAAGATTCTCGTGTAATTAGATTTAAAGATAAACTTATGGAACTTACAGCTGCTGAATATGATATTTTATCAATGTTGATTTTTCATCAAAATGGTTCTGTTTCAAGAGAGCAGTTGCTTTATGAGAGTGAGCATATAGATGATGAGAGTTCTATCAAAAATATAGATGTAATAATATCAAGAGTACGACAAAAGATTGCTCAAATTGATGATAGTAGAAGTTATATCAAGCCAATTAGAGGTATTGGTTATCTTTTGGCCACAAAGTAAAATATGAAAAATTTATCAGTTACTACATTTATACATATTCTATTTTCATTGGCTATTAGTGCATTGATAGCTACTACTATTGTATTTGTATCTTGGGATAATGCTAGTAATAGGATAAAAGAGATAAATCACTATAAGCTAATTGCAGATGCTTTTCTCTCTAAAGTTCAACTAAATCCATCAAAAGAGAAGCTTCAAAAACTCTATCAAGATTTCTCTGTTAAACCAATATCCAAAGAGAAAACAAAACAAGAGATTACAAAAAGTGGTAAAACAATTTTTACAGGAAAATCTGTATTTGGACAAGTAAGGGTATTTCAAACTCCAACTAACCACTATATATATGTCCAAAGATTGGGATATAATATTATGCTCCAAGATGCTAGAGCCAAAAATTATACATTTCATATGGTTATATCAATTGGTATGATTTTGATAGCTCTTCTTCTAGCACTATATATTGCGATATTAAAAAAACTATATCCACTCAAAAAACTACACCTAGAGATAGAAAAGTTTGCAAATGGTGAGGTAAATATAGATATGCCTTGTCTTGATAATGATGATGAGATAGGCAAAATTGCCAAAAGTTTTGACCATGCAATTAAACATATCAATCAACTTACATCTTCTAAAAATCTTTTTATGCGTAATATCATGCATGAACTAAAAACACCTATAACAAAAGGTAGAATTATAGTTGAGTCTATTGATGATGATATGATAAAAGGTATTTTGATACGAGCATTTAATAGAATGAATGAGCTTATTAGTGAATTAGCACAGGTAGAGAGGGTAACTGCTAGGAATTTTGAACCTGTATTAGAGTATAATAAAATTTCAGAAATATTAGATAAATCCAAAGAGATGCTAATGGTAGATGAGAGTAAATTATCTATAGAGTATAGTGATTTCAAGATTAAAACAGATATTAAACTTCTATCTCTTGCTATCAAAAACTTACTTGATAATGGGATTAAATATGGTGGTGGTAAAGTAGAATTTTACGCCTCTTCCAAATCAATAGAGATAGTCTCAATAGGTAAAGAACTAGAAGAGCCATTAGAGTATTATATAGAACCATTTTCACAAGACCAAAAAAGAAAAAGTGGTTTTGGATTAGGACTATATATAGTTTATAGTATATTAAATAAACTAAATTATAAACTAGAGTATAAACATAATAATAATAAAAATATATTTGAGATAATTTTATAAATAGATAGATGATGTTTAATCATAAACATCATCCATATCAAAATCATAATCTGGTGCAATTATAGGAATATGGTCTAAATTACTACTATTTACCTCAGCATAGGATAAGTCATACTCTTCACCTTTGAGAAAAGTACCATCTCTAGCAAATGCTTTTTCTCTATCTATCTGTTTTTGAAGCTCAATTTGAGTTGTTGTTAGATTTTGTTCTATCGTACTATTGTTTTCATTAGATAATAGCACAATAGTTGCTAAAAGAGTTAATCCCAAAAGTTTTTTCATAATTTGCCCTTATGATTTGATTTATTTAAACTAATGTTAGTATATCATAATATATACTATAAAATCTCTTTAAACTCCTCAAATAATCTACTATTTTGATTTTGTGTCCCAACTGTAACACGAATGGCATTCATATTATAAGATGCTAAATCTCTAATGATTATACCTTTTTGCAATAATTTATTGGAAATATCTGTGGAACTCATATTATCATCAAATATATATGTGATAAAGTTTGTATAGCTATCTATATAATTAAATCCATTATCTTTAGCAAACTCTTCATATCTTTTTATCTCTTGCTGGTGTAGTGCTATAGCATCTGTTACAAACTCTTCATCTTTTAGAGCCTCTATTCCTGCTAATAGTGAAAGTGTTGTAATATTAAATGGTGGTCTCATTTTATGTAGTGCTTTGATAATATTATCATTTGCTATACCATACCCTACCCTCATTCCACCAAGTCCATAAGCTTTGGAAAATGTACCTAAATATATTACATTCTCATAATCAATTATATCATTTGGAGTGATTTGATACTTTTTATCTTTGGCACTAGCATACTCCATATAAGCACCATCAACTACCACTAATGTATCTTTATCTACACTATTAATAATTTTTAATACATCATCTTTGGTTGTAGCATCTCCTGTGGGATTATTTGGAGTACATATATAGATAATTTTGGGTTTATGGGCTTTATATCCATCTACAAACTCATCTACAATATGCTGATAACTATTAGTTCGTATAATCTCTGCACCCATCTGTCTAGCATATACCTCATACATAGCAAATGTAACAGCACTCATCAACACTTTATCATTTGCTTCTAATAATACTCTTGATATAAACTCTAAAATCTGGTCGCTTCCTGCCCCAATAATTATATTACTACTCTCTATATCAAACTTATTAGCCAATCCATCTTTGAGTTCAAACATACTATCATCAGGATATAAAAATGCTTTTGATGCACTATTTGCTATCGCCTCTGATACCTTTGGACTTACACCTTTTGGATTTTCATTTGATGCTAACTTTACTACATCTTGTGGATTAATCCCAAACTCTCTTACTACCAACTCTATTGGCTTACCTGCTTCATATATTTTGATGTTATCTAATACTTCTCTAAATTTCACTATTACTCCTTGCATAACTTCCTAGTAGTTTTATATCATTGTGTCGTGCCAAAATCTTTTGTACATTCTCATCTTCTATATGTCCATCAAAATCTATATAAAACCAATATGAAAATGCCTCATCTGTATTTGATGGTCTGCTCTCAATTTTGGTGAGATTAATACCCTCATTATCAAACTCTTGTAAAAATCTTACAAGTGAACCTTGTGCATTAGAAAGTTTTGCCAAAATTGATGTTTTATCATTACCACTTTTAGAATTTTCTACTTTACTTATCACTATAAATCTAGTCTTATTATCGTGTCTATCTTCAATATTATCATATAGTATAGGTAGATGATTAATCTTAGCAGCAATATGAAGACAAATAGAAGCAGATGTATCATCTTGCATAGCCAATTGAGCTGCTTTTGCCGTAGATTCTACTGGGATTTGTTCTACATCTTCTAATCCATGTTCGCTCAAAAACTCTCTACACTGCCCAAATGCTTTATCTTTGGAATATATTTTAGTAATTGTATCAGTAGAAGTAGCAAGAGAGGCAAAAGAGTGGTGTATTGGCATATAAATTTCAGATACAATATTAAGATTATACTCACCCAATAAATCCAAAGTCTCACCAACCACACCATCACTAGAGTTCTCAATAGGTACTACTCCATAAGTAGCTCTATCACTATCAACTGCTTTAAATACAGAAGATATAGAACCCAATGGAATATAATCTTTGATAGAACCAAATCTACTCTGTGTTGCTTGATGCGTAAATGTACCAATAGGCCCAAGATAAGCTACTTTCTCACTTCTTTCAAGATTTTTTGATACTCCAATAATCTCATAAAATATAGCCTCAATAGACTTTTTACACAAGACACCTTTACTATCCAAACTTCTCTGAGTGAGACGATTAATAATAGCCTGTTCTCTCTCTGGTCTATATATCGCCCCACCAGTACTATTTTTAAGCTCCCCTACCTTATGTACATACTCCATTCTCTCATTGAGTAGAGTCAAAATCTCATTATCTACTCTATCAATATTACCTCTTAACTCTTCTAACTCCATATATTTTCCTTAAAAAAATCATAAATTTGTAGGGTGGGTGATAACCCACCATTTAATGCCATTTAAAATAACATCTATAACTAATTATATTTATTATATCAAACTAATCATTAAAATAGTAGTATATTGACAATCACACCATAATTATAGAAAAAGAGCTTTATTTCCAAGCCCACGAAATACTAGAAGAGGTATGGCATATAGCCAAAAGAACTAAGCACCCACAAAAGGCTCTTCTAAAAGTAGATAGTTTATATATAATCTTGTATTTCTTGCTATATATCTTTTTGTTGCTAATCTAACTATAAAACTTCTAAAAAATAATAAAATAAAGAATAGTACAAATAATATTATAGAACCTATCCAACACTCTATCATAGATACAAATATCCAATTACCAAATAGAGAAAATAGCATAGCACCATACATAAATGATATAATTTCTACATCACTATGATAACTATATTTGGGTTGTATATCTTTGAATCTACCTTTATTTCCCAAAATTAAATATAAAATATAATCATTATTATAATGTACATCAAATAAATTTTTAAATATATCTTTTTGAGTATTTAACTTTTCTATCACTTTTTTTCTTAATAATTCAAAAGGTTCATCTACAATCTCATCAAGATAATCCTCTTTAATCTCATCATTAATCATAGATTGTGTAAAAATCTTGATTAAATAGCCATAAGAAAATACCGTAGCTACAAGTAAAGATTGGAGTATTATCATAGCTAAATCATCTATCCCCTTACTCTTTGTAGTACCAATAAAATCAATAAATAGATTTACAAAACTACTCTCCATCTCTTTAGAAATAATATAGTTTATTATAATATTTAAAATTACCAAAAAAAACAGAGCTATAATAGTTGGTTTTAATAAATCTTTGAAATCTTTGTAAGTGGTATTGATAAAATTAAACATTTTTTCTCCTATAAATTAATAACTTTTAATATTTTTGTGTTTCTCTACCATTATATCACCTTTTTTTTGTAATACAAAAAACCCTTCATTATTTGCTTTTTTTACCAACTCATCTTTAATCGTAAAACCAGCAACAGCTCCATATATCTTAAAATCTTTATAGTTTGGGAAAAGCTCTCTAAACTTTGCAATTTGTTTGTTTTTGAGATTATCTATATCTTTATTTCGTATCTTATTTTTGGTCTCAACAATCAAAACACTATCACCATTAAATAAAATTATATCATACTCACCTTTTAAATTATGATTGACATATTGATATAAATTTCTCTCTATATTATCAAATTTTAATCCTGCTATAGATTTATCTCTATTTAAAATATTAAAAAAATAATCCTCTGTAATCTCACCTTGTGTCCTAGCAATATCATCTATATTTATAGATAAATTATCTATAAACTTTTTTGTCTCTTTTTGTAACTCTTTAACCTCTAATATAGCTTGTGCCAAATCCTCTTTTGTTACCATCACACTCTTTTATTTCTTTTTATTATAACATAAATCTATAAAATTATGTTAATTATATTCACACTATAATTTAATATTAATGAAAAATTATAAAAATAGATTATTTTTTAGATAATGTGTGGTAGAGTGGAATAATTTAACTACTCTAAAGGATATAATATGCCAAAAACAATAACTATAAATTTAAATAATTCAAAAGCTACTATTTTTAAAAGAGATGATTTTGTATATGAAGATGAACTAGATAAAGTTTTAAAACTTATATCTGATAGAATAGAAGATATAAAATCTTCTAAAAATAAACACTATTCATATAAAAAAGAATATAATCTTTCAAGAATGCATGATGCAATTTTAATTGATGGGAAAAGAGGTACTGGTAAAAGTACTTTTCTATTAAATTTGGAGGCAGATATCAATAGAAAAGAAAAGGATAATAAAATATCAGCTAAGGTATTAGATACTATTGATCCAAATCAACTAGATGAAAAATCAAATATACTGTTAATTATAATAGCTCATATTTATACCGAATTATTAGAGTATATGCAGGGTTCTATAAATTCTAAAAATGATCAACGAGAAAAATTTAAAAAACTTACAAATCAGATACATAGTTTAACTTCTGCTATTAGTACATCGCAAGAGAGAGCCTATGAAGATGATTATGATAAATTATATAATCTTCATAAAAGTTTAATTATAGATGAAGATTTACATCACTTTTTTTCAGAAATTTGTGATTTTTTTGAAGTAGATGTCCTAATATTACCAATAGATGATATAGATATGGATTTTATTCATGGATATAAAGTAATTGATTCTATTAGAAAATATTTATCTACTCCTAGAATTATACCGATAATATCTCTTGATACAACACAAATTTATGCATTAGTAAAACAAAAAAATTATGAATATTTTGGATATAAAGCCTATACACCAAAAAGAAAAATTACACCTGATAGTGAACTTACATTTCTAAGAAAACTACCAGAAGATTATCTACAAAAAATTTTAATGCCAACAAGAAAAATAGTATTACCAGACATATATGAATTATATAAAATGCATTTAAAGAAAATCCATATACAATTTTCATTTAATACAAATATATCAGAGAATAAAACTTTAAAGTTTAATATAAATATGACTAATATAATAAAATATTATATGAATATCATTTATGATTATACAGGCGATATTAATAACATAGATAATTATCGTATAATTAATTACCTCAAAGATAAATCATTTAGAAGTTTTTATGAAGATTTAACTGCTTTTCTAAGGGGTGTCAGAATGGATAATAATAATATCTATTTTTATGATACTAGAGATATTAAAGATAGATTAGTTCCTTTTTATATTGACCATTTTGATAATCGTTATGATGCTACAGATTGGTTTTGGGATAAATATTTAAATGAATTAAAAATAAAAATAGTAGACTATATTAATGAACATAAAGATAAAGACCATAGATATATTAATAGTTTCTATATAGATATTTCAAGAGAAATACTTTTATTAAATAGTTTTGGAGAAGCAAGTTTTATTAGAGATGAACAAACATATATTAGATTATATTTACAAGATTTTTTTATTAAAAATATAGAAATTAAAAATATAGAAATTAAAAATAATAAAGAGGTTAATAGTCTCAATCAAATTGAAAAAGAGATAGATATAACAGGACTAATTGAATTAGTTACAAGAACATTAATACCTATGTATCTATTTGAAGAGTTGATTAATGAAGAAATTATAGATATATTTAAATATAATATTAAAGAATTAAGTTTTTTTGCTAGAGATAATAATGATAGTCTAAAAGATACAATGTTTGATTTATCTATTAGTATATTAAAATATTATAATGATAATACATTTTCAAAAGTTGAAGAGAATACAAATAAAAAAATAATTGGTATATTTTTAAAACAAGAGAACTATGAACTATCTTTAAAATATCCATTATTTATAGAAAGATATAGTGATTTAAAATTAGATAAAGATATTTATTTTTTATCTCCTCTTAAATACTATTCCATGATACCATACTATTTTAACTGTATTAAAGGAGAAAATAAAAATAATTGCTTAGATAATCTAAAAAGAGATTATCAAGATATATTTGATGAGATACATTTAAATCCCATCTTTAATAAAAATGATATATTTATTAAGATGTTAAATAGTAATATAGGTATATTAAAATTAGCTGATTTTGCTAAAAATTTAGTAAAGAATGTCTTAAAAGTATCAATTCAAGATTATGATATAGAATTTACAAATAAATTAAATATATCTTCTAATAATATTAAATTTGAACTTTTTATTCATAAAAATATTAATACATATAAATCTATATATTTTCACCATTTTTTAATATTTTTAATTCAAAGTTTAAAAAATCAAGAACTTAATAAAAAATTAAAAATAAATAATATTACTACAGGAACAAAAGCAAAAGACTTTGAAAAATATAAGATCAAAGAGAACTTTTTTATAGAAAATATAAAAACTGTTTTAAAATACTTAAAAGAAGAAATTAATAATTATGAGAATGGAAATGAAAATCTAGATAGTTATAAATCTATAGAAAATTTTTTATATAAATTATATTTATCATTAGTTAAACATTATACATATCAAAGTAGTTTTTATATTATAGAAGATAAAGAGTTTAATATCCAAAATTATATTATAAGATACTATATGGAAAAAGATAGTATAACTCAAGAAAAAGCTATAAAAGAGATTGAACAAAATTCTAAAGATAAAAAAAATAAATTTTATGAATTAGCTCAATTATATTCTAATATAGGACTTCTTTATAAAGAAGGAAATATATTAAATTCTTCTTTAAAATATTTACCTCATAATAATATAAAACTAATAAATTTTAAAAACTGTATAAAATTAAAAGAGCTGAAATGGAGTACTCATCTAATAAATTATAATAAACTAATAAAAGATTTTAAAAATAAAAAAATAGATATTAAATTAATATATAAAATAGCAAAAAAAATAAAAGATAAAAAATATGGCATTAATTAAAACCAAGGAATACCTATCTATCATAGAATTTTTAAATAGTTATGAAACTATTAAATATAAAATCAAAGATTATTTAAATCATCAAGATGATAATAGAGATAATTTTTTGGATATTATAAAACTTAATAATCAAAATAGTTATGATTTATATTCTGATGATAGTTTTATATTTCTTAAAAATGAACTTAAATTTAATTTTATTAAAATTTATAAATATTTAAGTGAAATACATTATATAAATAATAATGGTAAAATTTTTTTAAATAATAATAAACTTGAAGATTATCAGTTATTAAGTTCTTCAATAGATATAGAACCTCTAATATCTACACATATATTAGATTACACTTCTCATTTAGATGATTATAATAGATATAGATTTATTGATAAGAATATAGAAATAGATTTTAAGTTTGATGGGGATATAGAGAAAAGAATAAAAGAATATTCTGATTTACATATCCATTTAGGTGCTTCTATTTCATTTAATATAAGACTTCATTATATGCTCAAAAATATTCATCACATTAATTTAAATCAAGATCATCAAGACCTTTTTTATAATCTTAGTACATCAAAATTAAATATTAAAGATATAGTTTTTAGTATCTCTATAATAGAAAATATATTGATTGAATTATATGAATTAGAGCATAAATTTAATAAAATAGATTTTAAAGAAATAGAATTTTATTATCAAAACAAAGATGAAAAAAGATTAAGAATAGTATATAAAGATAATCAAGATTATATTAAATATATAAAGCATTATATAGAAATTAAACTAGATTTATATAATTTGCTTAAATTATTAGAAAATAAAGATAATATATATATTTACATATATTATAAAAAATATACAATTAATAGTATCAGAAATATTAATCATTTAAAAGAGTTTTATACCTTTAAGAATAATTTTGATGATATATTACTTAAAAATAGTTTTGAAAATTTTTTAAAAGAGGATATTAAAAAGGCTGATAGATATTTAATAATGTTTTTTATAACAAAAATAAATAATAAAAATAAATATAGTGTTATAATAAATATTTATTTTATTCTTAGAAGTATTGTTAAAAATTTTTTGATCCAACAACATAAAAGAGAGGGATTAGGATACTTTTCACTATATTCAAGAAATAATATTAGAAGAGATAAAAAAGAGTATGAACGGGATATTATTATCTCTTCTTTGGTTAATAAAAATGTAGGTAATAATATAGAGGGAAGAATCACACTTTCAGATAAACCTCATGAGATAATAGATAATATCTCATTATATATAAATAAGTTTCAAAAATATAAAAAGAATAAAGATAAATTAAAATTTATATTCCATTTCCAAAAAGAACAAAATAGTTCAAAATTTGAAAAAGATATAAATAAAAGAGAACCTAAATGGTATAAACTTAGAAATAGAATAAAATATCAAGCATTCGCATTAAATAAAGTACTCACAGACCCATCATATAGAAGGTATGGAGTATATTCTAAATCAATAGATGATATTAAAAATATCAATAAAATTAGCAGTAAAAAATTTAGAGAAATGATTAATAATCCTATTAGGTATAAAGATTATGTCAAAAAATATATAGCTGGTATTGATGTAGCAGGTAGAGAGTCACTAACTCCTCCAGAGGTATTTGCACCTATATATAGATATTTTAAATACAATATAGAGACTTCAGGAATGCTATTAAAAAGAGACTATCCTTATATAGAATATGATAGTCTAAAAGAGATAGATTTTAAATATACTTACCATGTAGGAGAAGATTCCAGAGATATTTTAAGTGGATTACGAGCTATATTTGAAACTATATTATTTTTAGATTTAAAAAAGAATGATAGATTAGGACATGCTTTAATTTTAGGAATTAAGCCTAATATATTTTTAAATAACAGAAATAGAGAGATAAAACTTAATAATTTAGAAGTGTTAGATAATGCTATTTTTACTTATTATATGATTAATAGATTTTCTAAATACTTTATAAATTTTATAGAAATAAAAAGTAATTTAATAGAATTAATTCATGGATTATCAAAGTATATTTATCAAAATATTATATTTAATTTTGATATAGATGATTTAATTGATGCTTGGTTCCTTCGCCGAAATTGTCCAAATGAAATTTTACAAACTATGTCATTATTTGATAGTTCTAAAATATTAAATATAAAAAATAAGAATATTATTTTTTCACTAAAAGAGTATTTATATGATAGAGATATAGTATATTCTATCCCAAACTATAATTATGTAAAATATGCTATGCCTGATTTTATAAAATATGATACAAATAATCAATCATCTTTGCATGAAAGATATAGATATATCAAAAATAATCCAATTGCATATAAACTCTTTTGGCTATATCAACAAGATATTGATGTAATTAAACGCTCTAATGAAATTTATAATAAAAATTTCATATTTAAGGATTCTTTTTATGAAACTATGCAAGATGTAATAATGGAACATATAATAGCAAAAGAAGAAATTATTATAGAATCTAATCTAACCTCAAATATCCTAACAGGAGGACTCAAAAGCTACTCACAACATCCAATATTTAGATTTAAATCAATTGGAGATATTACACCAAATAAATTTAATATAAGAACTAAGAAATTAAAAGTAGTACTAGGTACAGATAACCCTGGTATTCAAAATACATCATTTATCAAAGAGTTATATCATCTTAAAAATGCTTGTAATAAAAATGGTTTTAGTGATGATGAGGCTTATGAATATATTAATGATATTATAGAAGAGGGGAATAGGGCTTTTTGATAAGCAATTAAACACTCACACCCCCCTACTAATAGCTTGTGCCTCCCGACTTCGCCCCAAAAAGCACTACACCCCCCTGCCTACCGAGTTTTCCTAAAAAATCTAGGCACTACAAATCACAATTTACCCAAGATATAAGGAGTTAAAGAGTGCTTAACCTCCATAATATTATAGTATGGTTGGTTGGTAGATGAGTTTCCAAATATAAACCTACATTTACCATTAGTAGATGATGATAAATATGGAAAAGCTTATGCTATGAGTCTGCTTTTTAATAATCCTGATAGCTTTGATAACTCTAGGGATTGGAATTAATATTATATTATTTAAAAAATTATTAGGAGAAAAAAATCTTAAATTATAACTCCACCTAGAGATGGAGTTATTTATTAATCTTCACTACTTATATCATCTTGATTCATTACAAGCATATTTGTAAGTCCCAAAGACTCTTTGACTTTTGCTTCTATCTCTTCTCTTAGTTTATCATCTTCTTGTAGTAGTTTTTTGACATTCTCTTTACCTTGACCTAGCTTTGTAGTACCATAGCTAAACCATGCACCACTTTTGTCAATTATATCCATTTTTACACCATAATCTACAAGTTCTCCCTCTTTTGAGATACCCTCTCCAAACATAATATCAAACTCTGCTTGTCTAAATGGTGGTGCTACTTTGTTTTTGACTACTTTTGCTTTGACTCTATTTCCTATTGATGAGTCTCCACTTTTAAGTGTAGCTATTCTTCTTACATCTATTCTTACAGAACAGTAAAATTTCAAGGCATTACCACCTGTTGTAGTCTCTGGTGAGCCATATCCCATCATACCAATTTTCATACGAATTTGATTGATAAAGATTACAGTTGTATTCATTTTATGAAGTATTCCAGTAAGTTTTCTAAGTGCTTTTGACATAAGTCTTGCTTGGACTCCTACTTGTTGGTCGCCCATCTCTCCATCAATTTCTGATTTTGGAGTAAGTGCTGCTACTGAATCTACTACTATTAAATCAACTGCTCCACTTCGTACAATAGTCTCTAATACATCTAATGCTTGTTCTCCATAATCAGGTTGAGATACAAGTAAATTCTCTACATCTACACCCAAATTTTTGGCATATAATACATCAAGTGCGTGTTCTGCATCAATAAAAGCACAAACTTTATCATCTGCTTGAGCTGAGGCAATAGTTTGAAGTGCAAGAGTTGTCTTACCACTACTCTCTGGTCCATAAATTTCAACTACTCTACCAACTGGAATACCACCAATTCCTAATGCCATATCAAGTCCTAGAGAACCTGTGCTAATAGCTTCTATTGGTTCAATATTCTTATCCCCAAGTCTAATTAAAGTACCTTTACCAAATGTCTTATCAATCTGTTTGATAGCCATATCTAAAGCTTTTCTTTTGCTCTCTTCCATTATTTAATATCCTTATTTTATAATATCTTTATGATTATTAAAAATATTTTATACTATTTTATTGATTTTCTAATACAATATCTTCTAATTTAGATAAAATATCATCCATCTCTAAATCTTTAATATCACATTTTTCTTGTAACTCTTCAACTTTCAAATTAAGTTCTGCAATTTTAGCATTTGCTTCATCAAGGTCTAGAGATAATCTATTATTATCTTCATTTAGTTGATTTCTTGTATTGATTAGTAAATCAATTTTTCTTGTAATTAGTTCTAATTTTTCCATTTTTTATCCTTTTATTAGTTTAGAAAATTCTTTGAAGATATAGGCACTTTCACAAGGACCAGGACTTGCTTCTGGGTGGTGTTGTACTGATATTATTGGAGAATTATTATACTTTAATCCCTCTATTGTATTATCAAATAGATTTATATGTGTAACTGATGCAACTTCTGTAATATTATCTGGTACATTATAGTTATGATTTTGAGCAGTAATTTCTACTCTGTTTGTAGCTCTGTTTTGAACTGGGTGATTTCCACCGTGGTGTCCGAATTTAAGCTTATATGTATCATATCCATGGGCGATAGATAGTAGTTGATGACCTAGACATATCCCAAACATTGGAATTTTGGCATCTATTAAATCTCTGATTTTAGCTTGTTCTTCTTTTAGGATTAGAGGGTCTCCAGGCCCATTTGATAGGAATACTCCTCCAATTTCACCATTTTTAAATCTATTAATAATCTCTTCACTACTAATACTATTTGGAGTAACTTCTACCTCTAAGCCAACATTTGTAAGTTCATTTAAGATATTTCTTTTTATTCCAAAATCAAGTGCTAAAATTTTAGCAGTAGTATTTGGAGTTTTATACTCAAATTTTTCAATATCGTAAGTAGATTGATTATGAATATAACTCTTTTTTGTACTTACCTCTTCTATATAATTAATATCCTCTATTCTTGGAGACTCTTTTAACATCATTTTAAGTTCATCTCTATCACTTATTTCAGTAGAGGCTATCATCATCATAGCACCCTCATCTCTAAGTGTTTTTGTAAGGTATCTTGTATCAATATCACAGATACCTAATACTCCATATCTTTTGAGTAGTTTATCAAGTGATTCATCTGCTCTAAAGTTAGATTCTCTTTTTTGGTAGCTTCGGACAATTATACCTTTACAGTATGCCCCCTTGCTCTCCATATCTTGTTCATTTACACCTACAATTCCAATTTCAGGCATTGTAAATGTTACAAATTGTCCTGCATAGCTTGGGTCTGTTACTATCTCTTGATAACCAGTAAGAGATGTATTAAATACAATCTCTCCTACACTTGTACCAACTGCACCAAAACTATTAGCCTCTAAAAATATTCCATTTTCTAAATAGATATATACTTTTTGCATCTATAACATACCTCTCTTTGCCAACTCTTCTTCATACAACTTCTCATAAAGCAACTCATAATCTTGTGAACCAGGGACTACTTCTCTTTTCATTTTTTTAATTTTTGAATATACTATATCATCTATTTTATCATAGGCATTAGCAAATGATTTAAAAGATTTAAAAATTACATTTTTAACTTGATTTTCATTTACCTCATACTCTATTAAATAATTTTCATATAGCTCATCTAAAATTTTATGAGATAAATCATTATATCTATCATCATAATTCATAATTATACCAGCTTCAGGTGCTAATCTTTTTTTAATCATAAAAAATAGTTCTCGTTCATTGATATGTTGAAACTCTATCTCATCATCATTTTCATCTAAAATAGAATAAACTTTTTCATCAAGAGCTTTCTCTAATTTGAAGTTCATATCTATAATATTTTTTACAGCACCTACAACTGCATCTTTGCCTTTTGGCATCTGTATAAATGAAGCATTACTTAAATCTATACCGATTTTTGTTGCTACATACCTTGTTTGGTACTCTTTTAATCTCATAGCTAACTCCTATCTTAGAATTGTATCTTCTCTCTCTGGGCTTGTTGAAATAATTTTGATTTTAGCATCAATTATCTCTTCTAATGAGTTGATATAATCTTTTGCATTTTGTGGCAATTTATCAAACTCTTGTACACCCTCACTACTATCCCAACCCTTAAAAGATTTATAAATTGGTTCAACACCCTCTAAATCATAAGGTACATAATCTATAACTTTACCATCAACTTTATACTCTACACAGACTCTCACTTCATCAAATCCATCTAAAACATCAAGTTTCATTAGAGATATTCTATCTACTCCATTTAATCTAACAGCATGTTTCATAGCTACACCATCAAACCAACCACATCTTCTTGGTCTCCCTGTTGTAGTACCAAACTCATGCCCTTTTTGACGGATAAGTTCTCCATCACTACCCAAATCTTCGCTTGGGAATGGTCCATTTCCTACTCTTGTACAGTATGCTTTGGCAATTCCTGTAACCTCTCCAATATCTTTGGGGCTAATTCCTAATCCCAAACAAGCACTAGCACTAAGTGTAGATGAACTTGTAACATAAGGGTAAGTTCCATGGTCAATATCTAGCATTGTACCCTGTGCACCCTCTAAAAGAATTTTATCATCACTATCTAAAGCTTTCCAAACAAGTTGAGTTGTATCTACAATCAAAGATGATAACTTATCACTATATCCTTGAATTTCTACTAATAACTCATCTTTTGATGGTGTATCTATCTTTAAAACTTTAAAAATCTCTCTATTTTGAGTAAATTGTTCTAATATTTTATCTGTTAATTTAATTGGGTCTAAAAGCTCTCCTACTCTATATCCTACTCTTGCTACCTTATCTCCATAAGCAGGTCCAATTCCTTTTCCTGTTGTACCAATAGCTTTATCACCTTTTAATCTCTCTCTTGCTTGGTCAATTAATGCGTGATATGGTAATAGTAAATGAGCTTTATCTGAAACAAATAATCTTCCCTCTAGGTTATCAAATTGTTCCATCTCTTTGATAAAATCTTTGGGAGATAAAACTACTCCATTACCTACTATATTTTTGGCATTTGGATTTAGTATTCCTGATGGCATTACATGTAAAGCATACTTTTTATCACCTACTACAATTGTATGCCCTGCGTTATGTCCACCTGCAAAACGACATACAAAATCATATTTTTGAGCCATATGGTCAACTATCTTACCTTTACCCTCATCACCCCATTGTAGCCCTACTATTAAATCTGCTCTATTCATTATTTTAATTACCCTTGTTCATTATATTTGATATACACTCATCTATATATAGTGTAAATCCAACTGCTTTTGTATCATCTACATTATAAGCCCCACCACTAGCTAGAAGCTCACTTCCATCAAAAACCCTAAATGTAAGACTATCATAATATCTCATTTTAGCATAATAAAGAGGAGAAATTACAATATTATTATAATTTATTTTATTTGCTACTTCAAACATCTTATTAAGTTCATCTTTTATATTGCTAGGTATCCCTTTAATACCTTTTAAATCATCTACTCTATGAATTTTGGCCAAATCAATCAGCCAATTAATATTAAGTTCTAAAATCTCTTCCATATTCATAGATTTAATAATATCATAACTCACACCATAATCATCATGAAGAATTTGAGGTATCTTAATATTAGCTATTTGTAATATTGGTGATATATCAAACTTTTTAAACATACTCATAGATATATTTGTAATATCTCCAAAATCACCATCTATAATTTCAGCACCCACTTGATACTGCTCTTGTGTAGGATAATTTAATATAGGTTGAATATAAAACCACTTTTTACCCTCTACACTTCTAGCAATTCTTTTTGTTACAATTCTAACTACATCTACTGTACTATCAGCCCTTAGGCTTACTTCACAATTATCTTCATCATTTACTCTTACAAGTGTAGTTGTATCTGTGATGCTATCTTTTTGGTGATATGAAAAAAATGGAGTTACAATTTCTTGAAATCCTAACTCATCTAACATACTACTTACACGGTATTCTATATCTCTTTTGAGTTTTGCACTCTCTCCAAAATATAATTTACTCCCTTTTGGGATTTCATGTTCAAATATCATCTATCTATTACCATAATAAATTTCATTAAATACTCTACTAGCACTACCATCATAATCTCTAATACCCAAATCACTAAGAGCTAATTCAATAGCATTAACTACCCAAATAGACTCATAAACAGGGATTAGTCCCATTTGGTTAATTCTAAAAATTTTACCCTTTAGATGGTCTTGCCCACCTGCGATATTTACGCTATATTTAGTTTTAAGTAGTTTTCTAATTGGCTCTGCATTCTCATCAATAACTGTACTCATAGATAAAGCAGGAGTAGTAGGGTAGATTTTAAATCCAATCTCTTTTAAAGCTCTATTTGTAGCATTGGCTCGTTTGATAGTATTATCATATAAAGCATCAAATCCATCTACCTCAATCTCATCAAACATAGCATTTAATCCAATAATTAAAGTAGTAGGTGCAGTATAAGCTGTTGTATTAGTTCGTTGCTTTTTAATCTCTGAACTAAGGTTTAGATAATATCCTACTCCACTATCAATCTTATCTACTGCCTTATTAGATAATCCAATCATAGCAAGTCCAGGTGGAAGCATTAAAGCCTTTTGGCTACCTGCAATAAGTGCATCAATATTAGTAGTATCAATTCGTTCTACTCCAACAGCAGTAATACCATCAGCAACTACCATAATATCACTATTAATACTCTTGATATAAGATGCAATCTCTTCTACAGGGTGTCTAAGTCCTCCAGCACTCTCACTTACTTGAATAAATATAGCATCTATATCACTATTATTACTCAACACATCTTTAATATCATCAAGAGAAGCAGGAGTATTCCACTCATATTTTAGTTCTACCTTTGGAATTTTAAAAGCATCAGCAATTTTTCCAAATCTCTCTCCAAATTTTCCAGAGTTAATAGTAAGTGCTTTGCTTTTACATAGGTTTAAAACTGCACTCTCCATAGCCCCAGTTCCAGAACTAGCCAACATCACACACTCAGGCATATCAAAAAGCTTTAATAATCTCTCTCTAGCCTCTTTGAATATAGCCTCAAATTCAGGCGTACGATGGTGAATTGTACTCTTGCCCATAGCATCTCTAACAGCTTGTGGTACAGGTGTTGGTCCAGGTGTAAAAAGTAGCATTTAAATCCTCTCTATTTTGCTTATACGAAATTAGTTGAGATTATATCAAAAAAGTGTTTAGAGATAACCAACTAAAAATTTTCAAATTATATCTAAACCTAATAGATGTGTTAGTATCATCATCTTGATAAAGCAACAAAGAGAGAATAGTATGAGTAGCTATCAATATAAATTAAGAAAACTTCAAAAAGAAATTAAAGAGATAGGTATAAGAAAAAAGAAGAAAAGATTTAAACCAAATCAAAAAATAATGATTGATTTTATAAATGGTGTAACTAAATTTGCTCAATTTAAGATTAGAGAAAGCAAAATATTACTTTACAAAGGTGATGATAAAAAAGGTTTTAAACATATTCTACAAAGACACTACAATACAAATAAAGGTAATTTATCAACTATGGATATTTTAAATATCTCAGATATTATAGAGAGAGGTATTAGACTTTCTAACAGAGGTGTTTCAAATCTATGTATAGTATCTAATGGAGATAAGGCAATAATAGTATTCAACCATCTAGGGCTTACTAAACGCTCTATATTGTAGTCTTATCTCACGGTAAAAAATAATATTTCTATTATTCTAAAGTAATTATATAATAAGTTAAATTAATTATAAGCATATTAATAAAAATCTGTAAAATAATATTACTCTTTTTCTAAAAAATATTATTTCTCAAATTACATCTAAACCTAATAAATATATTAGTATAATTCTTTTTAGAAATTAATATTTAACACAAAAGGATTTGTATGGGAATGCCTAGTATGCCAGAACTACTAATAGTATTAGCTATTGTTATTTTACTATTTGGAGCAAAAAAGATACCAGATTTAGCAAAAGGTATGGGGAAAGCTATCAAAGGATTTAAAAAAGAGATGAAAGAAGATGATGAAGTTGTCGCTTCTAAAGAGATAGATGAGAAAAAAACTTCTACTGAAGAGGTAGCTAAGACTACAACAAACGAACCTAAGCAAAATGCTTAATACAAATATAGCTTTTTGCTATATTTCTACTACATAAATAGATTAACAATTATGAAATTAAAACAACAAATATCAAGTGTGATAAATAATGCACTATTAAAAAGTAATATAGAGGTAGATAATCCAATAGTTATTAATGAAGCTACAAAAGTGGAGTTTGGTGATTATCAATATAATGGAGTTATGGGATTGGCCAAAAAGCTTAGAAAAAATCCTAGAGAGATAGCACAAGAGGTGGTATCTAATATCAATCTTGATGGTATTATATCCAAAGTAGAAGTGGCAGGGCCGGGGTTTATCAATATTACTCTAAGTGATGATATTTTATCTAATGAGATTAGTAATATATTAAATAATGATAGATTAGGTATATCAAAGATAGATAATCCTAGTACAATAGTAGTTGATTACTCTGGCCCTAATATGGCAAAAGAGATGCATGTTGGTCATCTTCGTTCTACTATTATAGGTGATGCTTTAGTTAAACTATTTAGATTTTTGGGAAATGATGTAATAGCTCAAAACCATATTGGAGATTGGGGTACACAATTTGGTATGCTTATAGCTTATCTTGAAGATATTGGAGTTGAGAAGAGTGATAGACTCAAAGATTTAGAAGAGTTTTATAAAAATGCCAAAAAAAGATTTGATGAAGATGATAGTTTCAAAGACCGTGCAAGAGAGTATGTAGTCAAAATTCAACAAGGTGATAAGCACTGTTTGGAACTTTGGAAAAACTTTATAGATGTATCTTTGGCTCACTGTGAAGATGTATATTCACTACTAAATGTATCATTAACCAAAGATAATGTAAAGCCAGAGAGCTTTTATAATGATGATTTGGCTAATGTTATATCTGATTTGGATAAAAGTGGTATGCTTGAAGTTAGTAATGGGGCTAAATGTATATTCTTAGATAATAGTGAGATACCTGTAATTGTACAAAAAGGTGATGGAGGGTATCTATATGCTACAACGGATTTATCTGCACTACGATATAGAAACAGAACTCTAAAAGCTAATAGAGTTGTATATGTAGTAGATGCAAGACAATCTCAACACTTCAAAGATATATTTAATATTGCTAAAAAAAGTGGGTTTGTAGATAGTGATGTATTACTAGAACATATTGCATTTGGTACAATGATGAACAGAGATGGAAAGCCATTTAAGACAAGAGATGGTGGGACTATTAAGCTAGTTGATTTATTAAATGAGTCTATATCTAAGGCAAAAAATGCTATAAAAGAGAGAGATAAATATAGTGATAAAGAGCTAGAAGAGGTATCAAAAGTAGTTGGTATTGGTGCTGTAAAATATGCTGATTTATCAATTAATCGTGAATCAAATTATATTTTTAATTTAGATAAGATGATTAGTTTTGAGGGTAATACTTCGCTATATTTACAATATGCTTATGCTAGAATAGAGAGTATTTTAAGAAAAAGTGATAAAGATATTAAGATAGAAAAAATATTAATAGATGATGATATTACACATAGATTAGTTCTTATGGTATTAAAGTTTGAAGATATTCTAAATCGTGCTTCAAAAGATAGCACTCCTCATATTATTAGTGCATATCTATATGAGTTAGCAGGACTATTTATGAAGTTTTATGAACAAAATCAGATTTTAGATAATGATAGCCGATTAGCAATTTCAAAAATAACAAGTGAAACTATTAAGTTAGGTTTAGATATTTTAGGTATAAAAGTATTAGATAGAATATAAAAAAAGGGATATATAAGAATGATAAGAGTTGTAAAAAGAGATGGTAGAGTAGAAGTATTAGATATTTCTAAAATACAGAAATATACATCAGATTCAGTGGCAGGGCTTGAGAATGTAAGTCAAAGTGAATTAGAAGTAGATGCGAAATTACAATTTCGTGACCTTATTACAACACAAGAGATACAGCAGACTTTAATAAGCACAGCAATAGATAAGATTGATATAGATAGACCTGATTGGACTTTTGTAGCATCAAGACTATTTCTATATGATTTATACCATAGAGTAAATGGATATAATGGATATCCTCATCTAAAAGAGCATTTTATTAGAGGTGAAAAAGAGGGTAGAATTGTAGTTGGGCTAAAAGATAAGTATGATTTAGATGATTTAAGTAGCTATATCAAACCAGAGAGAGATTTACAATTTAACTATTTAGGGATTAGAACACTATATGATAGATATTTATTAAAAGATGGAGATAACTCTCCAATAGAACTGCCACAACAACTATTTATGGGTGTGGCAATGTTTCTAGCTCAAAATGAGTTTGATTGTCAATTATGGGCAAAAAAGTTTTATGATATTTTATCTAAATTTGAAGTAATGGCAGCGACTCCTACACTAAGTAATGCTAGGACTCCAAGGCATCAATTATCTAGTTGTTTTGTAAAGGGTACAAAAGTAAGAACAATTGATGGATACAAATCAATTGATAAGATTATAGAGGGTGATTTGGTACTTACTCATAATAATAGATTTATGAAAGTATATGAATTATTTAAAAGAGATTATGCAAGAAATTTAATTACTTTAAATATTAATGGTTTAATAGATGATTTATCTGCGACAGAAGAACATCCTATATTATCTATTAAAAAAGATGATATTAAGTGTATTAGAAAATTAGGTAGTTGTCTAAAAAGCCAAAGAGATAGTAAAAGATGTTTTGCTCTAAAAGGTGAATATAAAAATGATTGTGAATTTTTAGATAAAAAGTTTAGTTCTAGTTGGAATAAGATAGAAGAGTTGAATGTGGGTGATTTTGTATCTATTTCATATCCTAAACATATTCATAAAAAAGAGATTTATATATCAGATTATATACAAACAAAAAATATTATCACTAAAGATAATAAGATAATGTTTAAGCGTTCATCTAACTCTTTTTATAGTTGTGAGAGAAGTTTTTTAAATAATCAAATTAAACCTGTTAATAATAAAATAGAGTTATCAAAAGATTTTATGCTTTTAATAGGTTACTTTTTAGCAGAGGGTCATATTGCCAAAGATATGACATCTATTACTTTTACATTTGCTTCTAAAGAGACTCTATATATTCAAGAGACCAAAAAGATTTTAGAAGATATATTTGATGTAAATGTAAATATTAATCCTAATAGAGATAATAGTGTAAATGTATATGTACATAGTAAGATTGTTGGACTATTCTTTGATAAACTAATAGGTACAGGCTTTGATAAAAAACTACTCAATAATGATTTACTTTTTGCAAATCCAGAAGTACAAAAATATCTTTTAATAGGTGCAATTCGTGGAGATGGGTGTGCATTAAAAGAGGGTTACCAATTAACAATGTCTAATAAAAGACTTATTAAACAACTATTTGAAATATCATTAAGATGTGGATTATCACCTTATATGAAGAGAGACTTTAGAAAACATAAATTAGCTACAATTAAAGCAAGTCATCTAAAAATAGGTGTAAATAGTGATAAATATTTTATATTAAGTGTAAATAAGAATATAGAGAAAATAAACTTTAATCCAAAAGCTTCATCAACTCTAAGATATTTTTGGTTGAATAATGAATATTTTATGAAAATTATAGAGAGAGAAGATAAATATTTAGAAGATAAAGTTTATAATATAGAAGTAGAAGAAGACCACTCATATAGTGTATCAGGAGTAAATGTTCATAACTGTTATATTGGCTCAACAGCAGATAATATAGAGGGTATTTTTGATGCTTATAAAGAGATGGCACTATTATCTAAATTTGGTGGTGGAATTGGTTGGGATTGGTCATTAGTTCGTGGAATGGGTTCATTTATTGATGGACATAAACACGCTGCTGGTGGGATTGTACCATTTCTAAAGATTGCTAATGATGTGGCTATTGCAGTTGATCAATTAGGTTGTGTGGCTAAGAACTCGTTTGTTAGAGTATTACAGAGTGTAGAGACAGATAAATTTAATCATAACTTTAGAAGAGAGTATCAAGAACACTCTTTAAATAGAGATGAGATTATAGGGATTATTACTACTCATATTAAAAACTTTACATTTAAATATGGTAAACTAGATAAAAGTGATGTTTATGATTTATTAAAAGATTATATTACAGGTTTATCTCTAGTAGATATTTGTACAAAATTCAATCTTTCAAGAGACCAATACAAGAGACTTATTGGCAAGTATAAAAAGATAAATAAGGGAATACCTTATGGATTTATTATGCTTAATAAATATCCAAATTATGCGATACATCAAAGTGGAGTTATAATTAATTTAATCTCTCTAAAATTATTAAATACCACTATTGATAGAAAAGGTTATGTTAGAGTTAGTATAGGTAAAAAATCATTGCCTTTACATAAATTATTGGTAGATACTTTTTTAGATACACCTAATGATATTAAGTTCACAATAGACCATATAGATAATGATAAACTCAATAACTCTTTGGATAATTTCAAACTTATATCAAATGAGGATAATATATCAAAAGGTTGGGAGAGTTCTAAAGAAAAACGAATAGAGATGTCAAGAGTAAGAAAACATCTATCTCATAACTTTAAATTAAAAGGTGATAGACGAAATACACAAGATATAAATATAATCAAAATATCTACAAAAGTTATCCCTATTTCTGAAGCTAGAATAGGTGATTTGGTAGAGAGTTTTAATATAGAATTAAACAAAGTTCAATATAAAAAAATTGAAGCTGTTCATGATTTAGAGGTTAAAAAAGAGAACCAAATTAAAATTTCATTTAAAGATGGATATATTATTACTTCAAAATGGCACCCTATGGCTATTAAGGGAGATAATGGATATTTATATAAACGAAGTGATGAGATAAAAGTAGGAGAGTTTGGAGTAAATTATAAAGGTGAAGCTGATGAGATTATAGCAATAGATTATAATCCTAATATATCTCCAAAGTATATGGATTTAACAGTTCAAGGTACAAATAACTATTTTGCCTCTACTGATAAATCTAAAAACTTTTATTTAACTCATAATACTCGTAAAGGTGCAATAGCCGTTTATATAGAACCATGGCATATAGATATAAAAGATTTTATAGACCTCAAAAAAAATTCAGGAGAAGAGAGAAGAAGAGCCCATGACCTATTCCCTGCTTTATGGTTAAATGATATATTTATGCAAAGAATAGAAGAGGATGCTACTTGGACACTATTTGACCCTTATGAAGTACCACAACTTACAAAACTATATGGTGAAGATTTTAATAGAGAGTATATTAAGTTAGAACAAGATGAGAGCATTACTAAAAATATTATTAGAGCAAAAGATTTATGGAAAACTATTTTAAGAAGTTATTTTGAGAGTGGTAATCCATTTTTGACATTTAAAGATAGTGCAAATAGAACTAATCCAAATTCTCATACAGGGGTAATTAGAAGTAGTAATTTATGTACAGAAATAATGCAGAACACAGAGCCAAATCACTATAAAATTCAACTCACTTTTGATGATATGACAACTATGGTATTAGAAGAAGATGAAGAGATTAAAGTTGATAGTGGTATAGTTAAACTTGCCAAAAAGGTAACGGCACTTGATAGTATTGGTGGTAAAAGTATATGGATGGTAGATAAGGCTCAAAGTGATGGAGAGACTGCTGTTTGTAATTTGGCCTCTATTAATCTTTCTAAAATCAATAGAAAAGAGGATATTGATAGGGTTGTGCCAACTGCTATTAGAATGCTAGATAATGTAATTGATTTAAACTTCTATCCATTAGCAAAAGTCAAAAAAACCAATCAAAAAAGCCGTGCTATTGGATTGGGTGTGATGGGTGAGGCTCAAATGTTGGCTGAAAATCAAATAGAATGGGGTAGTGATAAACATTTTAATAAGATAGATGAGATAATGGAGGCTATATCATATAATGCTATTGATTCATCATCAAATTTGGCTATTGAAAAAGGTACATATCCTACTTATGATGGTTCTAGTTGGAGTCAGGGGATTTTTCCAATTGATAAGGCAAATTCACAAGCTTGTAATTTAGTAGATAGAGGTGGGCTTTTTGGATATAGTTATGATTGGGAAAAATTAAGAAGCAAAGTCAAACAAGATGGAATGAGAAATGGATATTTGATGGCAATAGCACCTACAAGTTCAATTTCAATTTTGACAGGTACTACACAAGCGATAGAACCAATATATAAACGAAAATGGTATGAAGAGAATTTAAGTGGATTAATCCCTGTTGTTGCTCCAAATTTATCTCCTAATAATTGGCACTACTACAAACCTTGCTATGAGTTAGACCAAAGAATATTAATTAAAGCTGGTGCAATTAGACAAAAATGGATAGACCAAGGGCAATCTTTGAATATCTTTGTATCTCTTGATAAAGCAAGTGGAAAGTATCTAAATGATATATATATGAGTGCATGGAAATATGGATTGAAATCTACATATTATCTAAGAAGTCAATCTCCTGAAGCGATACAAGAGGATGAGGGTGTAGAGGATAGAAGTATGGAGTGTGTTGGTTGTCAATAGAGTATTCTCAAGGATATTATTATGAAGACAATAATTAGATGATAAATATAAAAGAAGTAAAAAAAAGATAGCTAAAAGAATAGGTTTAGATAAGATTATAGAGACAGAAGAGAGATTTAAGATAAATTTATTAGATAAAAATTTACAATATAAATCTATCAAATGTCAAAAAGATAAAACTAAAAAATCTATTAGAGTTATTGGAAATAGTGGTTATAGAATATTAATTACAATAATAGATGATATTTACTATTTTCAAGACATAATGAGTCATGATAAATATGATAGAATTACTAAAAATTGTTAAGTTTATTTTTTAGTTTTCTATTAAATCAGGAGATTATATTATTATTAATAGTATAATCTATTAAATAATTTTATTAGAGGACATTATGAGTGAATTACAATATATGCCATTAGTTAATATTGATTACTTTAAAGAGTTTAATCAATCTAATAATATTGAAATAGAAAATGTTATTAGAATTTCTACAATGATGGTCAGTGGCTTTAGAGATATATTAAATGATTTAAATTTTGATGAAGATAAATTTCGTATTTTACAATTTAGTCTTGATGATAGCTATGATATTATAGAAGAGATATTTAATGACACCAAAGATAAAAAAATTAAAAATAAATTAGATATATTATTAATAGAAATAGCAAAACTAGATATGGAAATAGGAGATTTAATATTGAAATATAAACATCAAACAGTATTATAATCAATTAAAATATAAACTTTTAAAGGATACATTATTTATAAATTATTAATTTTATTAACTATACTATCTATATCTTATGGTAATGAACCAATATCTCCAATACCTCAAAGTATTGATTATAATAGAGATAAAGCTCATTTAGGTAAAAAGCTTTTTAATGATACTATATTATCCAAAAATAATACCATATCTTGTGCCACTTGTCATATTCTATCTAGTGGTGGGGATAATGGGATTAAATTCTCTTTTGGTATCAATGGGTCAATGGGTGATATTAATACACCTACTGTATATAATAGTTTTTATAATTTTAGACAGACTTGGAATGGTAGAAATAGAGATTTGGCATCTCAAGCATTCGGAGTGATTGAAAATCCTATTGAGATGGGAGATGATGTGAATTTAATTATACCTAAACTTCAAAAACATAGAGAATATAATAAAGAATTTAACTCTATATATAAAGATGGCATTAGTAAAGATAATATTATTGATGCCATAGCAGAGTTTGAAAAGGCTCTAATTACCCCAAATTCACCATTTGATAAATTTCTTAGAGGAGATAAAGATGCTATATCTTCAAGGGCAAAAGATGGATATGCACTTTTTAAATCAAAAGGGTGTATTTTATGTCATCATGGTATAAATATTGGTGGTAATTTATATAATAGATTTGGAATATATGAAGAGTCTAATAGTAGTAGATTAGGTAGATATGAGGTTACTAAAAATGAAGATGATAAATTTGTTTTTAAAGTCCCCTCACTTAGAAATATAGAATTAACTTCTCCATATATGCATGATGGTAGAGCCAAAACACTTAGAGAGGCTGTAGAGATTATGACCGAATATCAATTAGGACGCTATATGCGAGAGGGTGAAATAGATGATATTGTGGAGTTTCTAAAGACTCTTAATGGTAAAATTCCTAAGATAGCGAGATAATGATATGTTGATAAAAAAAATACAAATAGATAGATTTTTGATACTAATATTTAGTTTTGCAATGACTCTATCTTTACTGTTTTTATACCTTAAAAGACTTGATAGCAATGTTCAAAACTACAATATTTATCAATATAATATACAAAGAGTAGCAATATTAGAACAAAAAACGGAGTCTCTTTTTTTGCAGACTCATAGCTATCTTAACTATGATGATATTACAAATGTAACTAATGAGTTTAGAGATATTATAAGTTTTTTGAAAAATAGCTCTATTAAAAGTGAGTTTGGAGATAAAATATATCAAGATATATTAAAACTTGATATATCATTTCAAAAGAAAAATCAATTAGTTGAGAATTTCAAAACAATAAATAGTAGATTAACAAGTTCTATTCACTACCTTTATGATTTGCGTAAAACAATTATGGAGATAGAAAAAGATAACAAAACAAAAGAATTACTCAATCAAATATTTTTTGAGATTAGTCAATTATCTATGGGGATAGATATAGGTACCAAATCTATATTATCTTCTTTAGAGGATTTAGAGAGTATATCTAGTGGTAAATTCTATAGATATTTTTATAAACAGTCATATAGATTTATCCAAGATACTATAACTATGAGAGAAAAACTTGTTCTAAATAAAAATATTGAACTTATGAAATATGTTTATAATATAGATAGAGAACTTTTAAAGGTATATAATAATAATCTTCTCAAAGAGAGATTTATAACAGTTATATTTTTTATATCTGCTTTTATAATTCTGTTTTTACTATTATTAAATTATAGAAAAATTTTGAAGAATACAAGAGAGTTATTGGCATTTAGATATGCTGTAGAAAATAGTGATAATGTAGTAGTTATGACAAATATAGATAGAGAGATAGAGTATGTAAATGATGCGTTTGAAGAGAGTACAGGATATACTAAAGATGAAATAATGGGTGATAATCCAAGTCTATTAAAATCAGATTTGATGCCAAAAGAGTTTTATCAAGATATGAATAAAAAATTAGATAGTGGTCAAAAATGGCAAGGTGAGTTTATCAATAAACGAAAAGATGGCTCTCTTTTATATGAAAAAGCATCTATTGTACCAATAATTTTACAAAATAAAATTACTGGATTTTTGGCAATAAAGCTTGATATTACAGATTATATCAAACAACAAAATAGACTTAAACGCTCTGCTATTGTATTTGAAAATACTAAAGATGGTATTTTGATTTTGAATGTTAATGGAGAGATTATATCTATAAATAGTTCACTCTTAAATATGAGTGGATATAACAAAGATGAATTAATATCTCAATCTATTGATATATTAAATCCTACACTAGAGAGTTATTTTGATATAAATAATCTATGGACTGGTAAAATATTTATAGATAAAAAAGATAAAACTAAGCTCCCCGTTTGGTTAAATATTACTGCTGTTTATGATGACCATGATGTATTAATTAATTTTATTGCTATATATACAGATATGAGTGAGATTATAAGAACACAAGAAAAAGCTGATTTTTTAGAGTATCACGATAGTCTCACACTACTACCAAATCGTAAAAACTTTGAGAGAGATATTGATAATATATTTAAAAAGTTTTATAAAAATAATCATGAACTATCAATGATGTTTTTAGGACTTGATAGATTTAAGATAATCAATGAGTCATTAGGACACTCCATAGGTGATAGCCTACTTATTAATATTAGCAAAAGAGTACAAGAGATACTACCCCAAAATACTCTATTTGCAAGATGGGACGGAGATAAGTTTGTAGCTTTATTAGATATGGAGAAGCTACAAAGCAAAGAGTTGGCAAAAGATATATTAGAGGCGGTATCTAAACCAATTGTAATAGGCAAACATACTTTGAGTGTAACTATAAGTATTGGTATTAGTATATACTCTGATGATATAAAAGAGTCTAGTACATTGATTAAAAATGCAGATATTGCTATGTTTAGTGCCAAAGATAAGGGTAAAAATAGATTTGAATATTATGAGAAGCAGATATATCTCAATATTCAAAGTAGATTAAATATAGAACAAGAGTTAAAATATGCACTTGAAAAAAATGAGTTAGTATTAAACTTTCAACCCCAATATGATATTATCACAAAAGAGATTATTGCAGTAGAGACACTTGTAAGATGGCATAATAAGAAATTAGGTCTAGTCTCTCCCGTAGATTTTATATATATAGCAGAAGAGAATGGTCTTATTATAGATATTGGTTATTATATATTTGAAGAGGCTTGTAAAGCTTATGTTAGATGGCAAAAAATAGGAATTAACTTAGATTTAATTGCTATTAATGTATCTAGTATTCAATTCCGTCATGATGGATTTTTGGAAAGAGTTCAAAAGATTATCCAAAAAACAGGTATATCTCCATCATCAATTGAGGTAGAACTTACAGAGAGTTGTATATTTGAGTACTCCTCATCTAATATCTCGGTATTAAATTCATTAAGAGAACTTGGTTGTTATATATCTATTGATGATTTTGGTACAGGGTATGCCTCTATGAGTTATCTCAAAGAGTTACCAATAGATACTCTCAAAATTGATCAATCATTTATAGCAGACCTATCTAATAACAGTTATGATAAAACAGTATCAAAAGCAATTATAGCACTAGCCCACAGCTTAAATTATAGAGTAATAGCAGAAGGAATTGAGACACAAGAACAAGAGGATTTATTAAGAGAGTATAACTGTGATGTGGGGCAAGGATACCTAGTATCTAAGCCTTTAGAAGAGAGTAAGTTAATAGAGTTTATATTATCTCACAATAAAAAGGTTTAAAAAATGATAAAACTACTATTATCTATATTGATACTATTTACAGTATCAGGATGTTCAAAAGAGATAAAGGTAAAAGATATGAAAGAGATTGAAAATCAAAGTTTCAATAAAATATGGAGTGAAGTAAGTGCCAACCCATTATCAAAACTACCACAAAATAGCGTATCTTTTTCCAAGCTATCATCATCTAAAGGCAATCTAATTTTACACGATGCCCAAAGAACTCTAATAAGCCATAGAGATATTTTAGAACCATTTGATAAACTAGCCCACCCAAATGGAGTATGTTTCAAGGGTCTTTGGAGTATTAATGAAAATAATATTTATAGTGGATATTTCCAAAAAGATACCAAAGCACTAATAATAGCAAGAGCCTCAACAGCCCTTAGTGATACCACAAGTGATAATAAAAGAGCATTTGGATTTGCAGGAAAACTTTTTGCCTCAACTAACCCAAATAAAATAAACAAAGAAAACAGTGCAAACTTCTTTTTGATTGATGATTTAGGTGGAACTGATGCCTCATATTACAGAGATGTAGCACTCACAAATGACCCAAAAGTATCTTTTAATTTCACAGTTATTAAAAATATGTTATATGCCTCAAAAGTAGCATACACATTCGCCAAAGCAGATAAAAATTCAGGCATAAGACAACTATATGAAATATCACAACTAGGAGAGAAAGATAGTAAAAATATCATCACCCCAAAATGGATGAAAATTGAAGCAATTAAAAGAAAACAAAATATAAATGCCAAAGATTTTCGTGATGAACTTAAAATCACAGATGATAACAAACTACTATTTAATATCTATGTAGCTAATAAAATAGTAAATGATAAAAAGAATTGGCAAAAAATTGGAGTAATTACACTAGATACATCAGTAGTATCAAACTCATGCGACCATAGATTACATTTTCACCACCCAAAATGGAGAGATGATTTGAATTATGGAGATTAAAAAATAATAGACTTCTTTCCACTTTTAGTAAAGTGGAATATATTATTTTAACTATATCTTTTAAACACTTAGATATAATTCTCTTGTACCCTTTTAGAGTTAGAATTGCTGTACATTAGCAAACATAAAAGTTGCACTCAATAATAGTGTTGTTATAATTTTCATTATAAATTCCTTTGTTTCTAAGATTAATTATTTTAACATTTTATTTATTATTTCTTACCTAGAATTTAATTAAAATATAAAAATACTTTTTTATAGAATAAGTATGAATATTATACATACAATACAATATAATATTTTATAGATTTTTATTAAATTATGTCAATTATATATAAAAATAGGATATAGGTATAATACTATTTTAAAGGGAGTTAATTTATGAAAAATATAATATCATCTATTTTATTAATTTTGGTGTTTTTATCACCAATGTCGGCTAGAGAGTATAATGATTTATCTAATAGATATAAATGGATAGGGGTATTTGTCAAAGATACAAATAAAAATCAACAGATACTTAAAAGTACGGATGGATTTTATGATTTCAAAGATGAGATTAAGCTTTTATGGAATTCTGGATATATTTTAGATGATATAAAATATGGTAATGGTAAGTGGATAGGAGTATTTTCTAAAAATATAGATAATAAAAGCCAAAAATATCATGAGACAGGTAGATGGACAGATATGCATGATGTTATTTCAAAAGAGTGGGAAAAAGGTTTTTATTTAACTAAAATACTTAACTTTCGCACCTAAACCCAAGCATTTTCTGCGTAACATCCTGCAACACAGCTAAATCCTCATTCCTCTTTACAATATCTTCTATTTTGGCTATTTCATCCAATATAGAGATAAATGTTTCTAAAGTATGAAGTATAATGGACTGAATAAACTAGACAATAAAACCATATATTTTATTTCCAAAGTTTCCCAAATTGGGTAAAATATCAATAACTATTCAGGAGAAGAGTATGAGCAGAAAAAAAGGTAAAACTTACAGTAGTGAGCAAAAGGCAAAGATAGTATTGGAGCTTCTAAAAGAAGACCAAACAATAGGACAATTATCAACTCAATATGGAGTAACTAGTAAAACAATTGGAAACTGGAAGAAACAGTTTTTAGATAATGCAAATAGAGCATTTGAAGATGATAAAGAGAGTAATAGATATAAAGCACAAATAGAGTTAAAAAACAAAGAGATAGATGCACTAGCAAAAACACTTGGTAAAACAACAGTGAAAATGGAGTGGGCAGTGGGAAAGTTGAAGAGCTTGGACTTGATAAATAAAAAAAATCTAATAGAGTCTAAGCATAAAAATATAACTGTTACAGCACAATGTGAACTATTGAGTATAAGTAGAAGTAGCTATTATTATAAAGCCAAAGAGATAGCAAAAGATGATATAAAAGTGATGCATAAAATAGATAAGATACATACAGATAATAGTGAATATGGATATAGACAAATATATTTGCAACTTCAAGATATTGGAGTGAGTGTAGGTAGAGATAGAGTGCTGAAATATATGGGTATTATGGGCATACAAGCGATATACCCATATAAAAAGAAGCAAACAAGTATCAAAGATAATGAACATAAGATTTATCCATATCTACTAAAAAAGTACTGGAATAAGATGGGTGAAAGAACAAAAAGTGTAGAAGTAAAAGAACCAAATGAAGTATGGAGTGGAGATATTACCTATATAAGAACAGCTAATGGATTTATGTATCTATCAGCAATTATAGATTGGCATAGTAGAGCAATATTGTCATATAAGATTTCAAATACAATGGATTCAATATTAGCTTGTGATGTTCTAAAAGATGCATTAGAGAAATATCCAAAACCAAAGATATTTAATAGTGACCAAGGTAGCCAATATACAAGTAAAGAGCATATTGATATTTTAAAAGAATACAATATTCAAATTTCAATGAATGGTAGAGGAAGGTCAATTGATAATATTTTTATAGAGAGATTCTTTAGAACATTGAAATATAGTGATATTTATATTAGTGATTATCAATCTATAAAGGAGTTAAAAGTAGGTATAAAAGCATATATAAATAAGTATAATTTTAAGAGATTTCATTCAAGTATTAATAATCAACAACCTATGCATTATTATCTTGAAACTATTAAAAGTGTAGCATAATGTTACAGGTTTGGTGGAAATAAATTGTGTTTGCTTTTTGTCTTGACTTTTCAGTCCATTATACACAAGGGTTGCACCTGCTCCCCAAATGGTAATTGCTTCCAAGCTACCTACACGGTAGTACACATTAATACTTTGTATCTCGGAAATCGTTCTGGACTTCCAAGCTACCTACACGGTAGTACACATCGCTTTACTTGTTCTATTGTTTATTCAACTCTTCCAAGCTACCTACACGGTAGTACACTGCGAAATCAAAACAACTTAGTATCCCTTTAGCTTCCAAGCTACCTACACGGTAGTACACCTATAAAACTAACAGATTTAAAAGAGCTAATTCTTCCAAGCTACCTACACGGTAGTACACTCTCTTTTGGTTTGGGTGTTGGTACTGCTTTTCTTCCAAGCTACCTACACGGTAGTACACAGAGAAAAAGAGTTAATTTTTATGTTGTGGGATCTTCCAAGCTACCTACACGGTAGTACACCTAAATCGTAGATTTTGGTTTACTTTTGAGTAGCTTCCAAGCTACCTACACGGTAGTACACTATGCTTATCGTAAGATTGGATATTTCGCAAACTTCCAAGCTACCTACACGGTAGTACACAATTTGAATGAATGATAAATATGATGTGATTTCTTCCAAGCTACCTACACGGTAGTACACAATAAAACTTTTAAAGGGGGTAGAACTTATAACCTTCCAAGCTACCTACACGGTAGTACACATACACCTATTGCTAAGTCTAAGCTTATCTTTCTTCCAAGCTACCTACACGGTAGTACACCCATATTGGATAAAAAAAGACTTCAAAAAAAACTTCCAAGCTACCTACACGGTAGTACACGTTTGGGAGTTTCTAAAGTTAAAACTTTGGAACTTCCAAGCTACCTACACGGTAGTACACTTTTCTTTTGTAATCCAATTTTCTACCACATACTTCCAAGCTACCTACACGGTAGTACACGCAACACATTCTTCATCAGTTTCAAATGTTAACTTCCAAGCTACCTACACGGTAGTACACGAGATGAGGGACATATTAAAAAAGATAAGTTACTTCCAAGCTACCTACACGGTAGTACACCCCTGCTCTGTGCCGATAGCCTTAGTATTGATCTTCCAAGCTACCTACACGGTAGTACACTTCGCAAAGATGGAGATAATATCAATCTAAGACTTCCAAGCTACCTACACGGTAGTACACGGATAAGAAGTCTGCTAAACTCTCTGTTCTATCTTCCAAGCTACCTACACGGTAGTACACGAATATCATGAAGTTTTCTCAACATCTCAGCAACTTCCAAGCTACCTACACGGTAGTACACCATATAGTCTTATTACATAAGCACTGCGAAGACTTCCAAGCTACCTACACGGTAGTACACTTTTTGATGTTATAACAGTATGGAGGCACGGACTTCCAAGCTACCTACACGGTAGTACACTTGCATTCTCTTTTTTCAAATCTTTTAGTTTTCTTCCAAGCTACCTACACGGTAGTACACGAGGGATTGTGTTAGCTAAAAATAAACAAAATCTTCCAAGCTACCTACACGGTAGTACACTGTTTATCTCATTTTTTTCCCTAAACTCTTTCCTTCCAAGCTACCTACACGGTAGTACACACATCTTTTAGACATCTTTTAGACATCTTTTACTTCCAAGCTACCTACACGGTAGTACACAGCAAATTAATGCTCGGAAGTTCCCATATACTCGGAAATAAAGCTATTTTTATAAATTATACCATTATTTTTTAAGAGGTTCTTGAAGCCCCTATTTTAGGGCTTTGTTTAAATATTAAAAAATAAAGGTCTTTTTTTTTGAAAAAATTAGAACCAAGGGATAGTTGAAATTTTGCTTAATCCAAATAAATCAAACCCATCTTTTATCTCACTCTCTTGTAACTCTCCAAATGCTATAAAACGACGATGAAGTTGTCTATTAGACATACTTACAAGCTCCACATAAGGGTTATCTAAACCACCTTGATACATTTTTATTCGGTATTTTTTAATATCCTCTTCATTGAAATTACCTTTGCCCTCTTTGGCTCTTTTAATAAGCCGTCTTAGTTTTGCTTCGGTCATATTTTGTTGGACTCTATAGACTGTTCTATATTTTACCTTATTAGGAATAGCATTAATATCGGAGAGTTTATAATATGTTATATCTTTTTTTAACCACTCTTTTGATTGTAGTTTTTCAAGATTCTCTTTTGAGCCATGAATACGAAATAATCTACCAAGTTTTAGACGATACTCTGGAAAACTTACAGCAATATTATTTGATTTTAGCTCATACAATTGTTTATGAAAAGCACTATAGAGTTGATTTAGTAAAATATTTTCTCTTATCTCTTTTTTGGGCTGTAGTCTTATATCTATATAGTGAGTCATCTCTTTACCTCTCTTGTATCAATATTGGTTACATAGGCTAAACCTTTTTTACCAAGGTAGAAGCTAGATACTCCTGCATTATTTATAAGCTCTCTTAGATGTTTGGCTTCATCTCTTGAAATATCTATAGTTATCTCTAAAATTCCACTTGCTTTAGTGAGCATAGAAGTAACTTGACCCTCTCCCCTTACAAAAGTTTTGGCAATATAAGGGTTTCCAAAAATCTTCTTTTTTTCACCTGTAGTAAAACGGTTCATAAAATCTTTTTTGGTAAATAGTCGTTTTGAGATACCTGTAATTGTTCCTATTTTAGTCAAAGCTGAACTCAAATCATATTTTTCTGATAGTCTTTTGAGCTGTAGATATAACGATGAACAGTATAAATTTAGAGGGACAACTAATCCTTTGTTATTTTTATAGTTTGTTCCTTCAAAATTTTTCTCTAAAATTTCTAAAACTTTTAAAACTTTTTCACTCTCTTCTAAAGCCTTAAATTTACCAATTCCTGCAAATCTATCAGATATAATCAAAGGATCAAGTTCAATAGAATTATCTATCTTACTACCATAAATAATAAACTCTAAAAGCTCATCAATTTCAAGTGCCAAAATACCCCAAAACTCTAGTGAATAATCAGAAGTAAACATAGAATCATTAGTATTTATCACTCCTGTAAATGAGTTTTGGTCTGTATTTCCTGATATATTTCTCAAATAGACAAGCTCACTATTTTTAACTTTAATATCATCATCAAAAGTAACCAACGGCTCTATATCTTTGAAAAAGTAGTTTTCATCTTCTCGTGCTTGATATAGTTTTCTCTGTTCTCCAATAAGACGGTTCAAAATCCCCATTACTGTACTATGTGTAACATCTCTAGTAATATAGTTTTCACTCTTTTTCAAAGCTGTAATAGAACCTATAAATTTTCTTCCTTTTTTTGGTA
The DNA here is from genome assembly GCA_027065045.1 of Campylobacteraceae bacterium. Taxonomy (GTDB): domain Bacteria; phylum Campylobacterota; class Campylobacteria; order Campylobacterales; family Sulfurovaceae; genus FS08-3. The sequence goes on from JAMOOX010000143.1 coordinate 42,801, forward strand.
AGGCTTCATCGTTGCTACCATCAAGAAAAGAGTTTCGCCATGAAGCTTCATACTCTATCTCTATTTTCATTATTTCTCTTTTGCATAAAAATAATGAGCATAGTTAGAACTTGATTTACTATTTACACTACCTTCATCATGTTTGACTCTCATCATTTGTGTACTGTTGTTATAGTCTATAGTCATCTCATCTACATACATATATGATTTTGCTTGACGAATAGAGAGTTCACTTATCATACGAAGTGTCTCATCTATCAAAACAGCTACTGCATCATCATTGAGCAAAATACCATTTTCACCCTCTTCAAAAATAGTACCATTTCTTACACAGTTCTCATGAAAAGATACTTTAGGTGTACGATTTTCAGTATCTATAGAGATTATATAATCTTCTACCAATTTAGCTACCTCTTCACCCTCTCCACTCTTTATTTGCATAGCTTCACGGTCAAATTTTTTATCGAGAGATATAAACTGTAACTGCTCTATATTTATAGACCCATAAGAAATATATTCTGTATTTCCAAATGTAGTTTTAGAGTAAAAAGAGGAGCTGTCTCTCTCTCCTGCTTGTCCAAACTGTTCAAAGTTTCCATTACCAAGTTGATCAACAAAGTCCTCTAATAGTAGTGGGCTTGTTCTCTTATTTTGAGTAGCAGGGACAACAAAACCACGAACCAAACCAGTAATAGAAGCCAATACATTTTTAATATTTTTTCTATCTGCATAGTGCAAATCAAAAGCTTGTGCCTTAAAAAGATGATGTCGCACACAGTTTTGACTAATATAGAGAGGATTTTTCTTGAAATCAATATCTGTTGGCTCTTTTCTATATTTGTAACCTGTATCTTTAACTCTTCCAGATAGGTTACTATATCCTCTTAGCTTTGGCATAGTATGGTTATCTACTGTTTTACCATCTTCACCTTGTAGATTGGTTGGACCATTCCAATTGACCACACCATGACCTTTTGCAACTATCTTAAAATCTACACTTCGTATTCCTGTTATCTTTTCACTTTTCATCTCTTATTTCCTTTTTAATTGTTCTAATGATATTATACCAATAGGTTGCCTTATTCCTATAGCATAATATTGAGCAAACTCATGAGGTGCTGAATTTATCTTTTTTAAGTCCTTCAAAGTATAACTCAAATATATTGGTGTACTTGGGTCTCGTGCTTGAGTTTTAAGTTGAGCATCTTTATAGGCTTTTTTTACATCCTTGATATTATGATGTTTTTTTGCCATAAAAGAGAGCAAATTTTTATTAGAGTCACCATAGCCTTCTATAGTAGATATCTCTACTGTAATACTATCTTCAATATCTCTATAAGCATACTCATCTAAAATAGTTATATTATCAGTAGAGTTTATTTGAGCCTTTGCCATCTGAATAAATAGGCTATTTCCTCGTAGTGAATTTTTCTTTATTTTTACACCACCATCATCATCTTTTTTACTATTTGGAAAACTTTTTGGGTCTAGTATATTTTCATCTATCATCAAAACACTCTTTTTTAGAGATGAAATCAAATCTTGGGTTATGAACTCTTCTGCATTTTTATCTTTATAAAACTCTTCATAGAGTCTATAGAGTTCATTGATACTATAGCTCTCTTTGGTTAAACTATTTTGTAAAAACTCATACCAAGCCTTAGCACTCTGTAGTGAATCAAGCTCATTTAAAAACAGTGAAGTTCCATCTTTGGATTTACCACTTTTTACTCCATCTGTTATGGCAATAGTATAAATATTCACTTCACTATTCTCTCCAAACCTATCAAGTCGCCCTAACCGTTGCAAGAAGTTCTCTGCATGACTCATCTCACTTATCATATTATCGCAGGTAATATTAAGTGATGCCTGAATCACAGGACCAGAGCGTAAAATATCATACTCTTTTGAGCCATCTTTTTTGAAACTCTCAAAAATATTACTAAAAAGCATCTCTTTATCTTTTTTGGTAAATTTAGAGTGAAATAGTATAGAGTTCTCTTTGGCTTGATGTTCTATAAAGCTTCGTTGAGCCATAATAGCTGTATTACTGATGACAAATGTATTTTTATTACTCTGTTCTTGCATTAATGGATTAGTAGCTTCATCTTTTTCATCAAATTCTATAAATTCAACTCTATATCTACTCTCATTGAAACTTTTCATCCCAATAATATCTTCTTTATTGAGTCTTAAAAACTTTGTAACGAAAAGAGGGTTAGGGGTAGCAGACACCAATAGGGTATTTGGTAGAGTATCTTCTGTTTGTTGGAGTTTTTTAGCTTCTATTAGTTCAGCAAATAGTAGGTTAAATCCTTGCATTGTGATATATTCGTGATACTCATCAAAAACTACATGAGCATTCATAAAGTCCATAAAAGATGTAATGTGTTTATGGGTAGTTATGCTATTTACAATTTGGTCTATTGTTGTGATAATAATATCAGAGGTAAACAACTCATTTTCAGGTGTTGGCTCTAACTCACCATTTGCTAATCTCTTTTTAATCTCTCCTGTTACTATCTCTATGGAACTATTAGGAAGATACTCACTAGATGATAAATCATTAAATATTCCTTGACACACTTGTACTCTAGGGCATACCCAGTATATTTTTTTGACACTTGTATTCATAGCCCACTCTAAAGCTATCTTAGTTTTACCACACCCTGCCGAACCTTTAAGGACTCCTATTGTCACATCTTCATCTGCCAACTCTAAAGCTACCTCTTTTTGAGCTTTATTTCTGTCACTATTTGGGTATCTTTTTTCAAAACTATCTAAACAAGTTTTAATCTCACTACCTAAACCTCTTTGTCTCTCTAAAGGCTTATCAAGTAGAGTATCTAAAGTTTTATTTTCAATATGACTATTTAGCTCATCACTACTCAACTGTGATATCAGCCTATCAGCCGATATTATGGCTGTTCTTGCTATTGCATTTTTGGCATTAAATCCAATATTTAGCTTATATCCATCTAATTTTTCTTTGGCAGAGTATCGTTTATAAATTGGTAAATCAACACCCTCTAACTCCTCTTCAATATTATCAAAATAAGCCCTTTTTAGAGAATCAACCTCTATACTCTCTTCATTGTACTCATTAGCAATATCTCCTATGGAGTCTAAAAGTTCTTTAAGTGTGACTAAAATATCATTATATTTATTTTCAAAATCATCTATTTTATTGTATATATCAATAAGCTTTTTAATCTCATATTTTTTACTTCGCAATGGTTTTGAGTGATGCCAATAGATAATATGTTTAGTTCTCTCTAAAGACTCTTTGTTTAGATTTGAACTAAATAAAATTTCAAATAAAAGTAGTGAAAATTCATTGTGTCTAGGGTACTTCTCCCAAGAAAACTTACCTGTCTTTTTATCTATATGTTCACCATCATCAGAAATATCTTGAAATTTTTTATTTAGCTTTATCCAATCTTGAAAAGCACTATCTATCTTCCCTACATCATGCCAAACTCCTGCCACATAAACAGCCTCTGCCAAATTATTATCTTGTGGCATTATTTTTTCTACAAGAGCTTTAGCCAAATAACCCACTCCAAAAAGGTGTTGGTCTAGTCGTTGTCCATTTGTATTTGCATAAATCTTATCTAACATAATCTCTTTCTCTCCTATAAATCTTTTAGTCACTCCATAATGAACAGGCACAACACCATTTTCATCAAACTCATCACTATTGCCCACTACCCACAAAAAATCACTCCTACTTCTACTTCGTATCCAATGACAACTAACAGCCGTATTTTTAGATGCCGTTCTCCTAAGAAGCTTTTGAACTGCATTTAATCCCTCTTGTGTGATAATAGTCTGCCAAGTGTTACTGCCAATCCTATTAGCAAAACTATCTAAAACTCTTCGTGTTCTCTTTAGAGCTTTTTTCTCACATTGAGAGACGAATGTTACCATCATAATTGTTTATCTTTATAATACAAAGAAGCCTTTTTAACCTCATTAAATATAAAGTCCAATGCTTTATGCTCTACAAAAGTTTGCAGACATTGAGCACGAAACTCCTTTTCACTCTGTTTTTCTTTGGCACAAACAAATGCCCAAGGTAAAATAAGAGCATCTTTTACTAAGTCTGAGATATCAAAAACTAATGCTCCTCTTCTTGTCTTGCCATGCATCACAGCAAAACCATGAGGGATACCAAGTACCCATAAAGTTGTAGCACCTAAACCATAAGCTAGATAGTTGCCATGGTCTAAAAAACCATTTGCATTTTGGGCTTTGGAGTGTTCTCTTATAAATCCTAATTGATTAGTTTTTTTAGCTGAATATTTATATAATTTTTTGGTTAAATCGGCTTCTAATTGCAATAATTTGCTTACACTATAGGCATTTTCTATATTTTCTAATGCTTTTGAAAAATCTTTTTCTAATTCATCTACATTAAAACCCTCTAATTTTAACTCCCTATCTCTACTCCAAGTTTTTTTTATGAACTCTATTCTAGCTATTTGAAACCTCTTTGCTGTCTCTAGCCGTTTAGCATCATCAAACCAAAAACTCATCCAACCTTGTAGATACGATGTTGGTCTATATTCATTTTGTGGAGTGAACCACTCTACTTCATTTGCCATAAGTAGAGGTGTACCACCACCACCTACAAATCCAACTAAAACACCAGCTTGTGCCAACATTCTCATAGCAGGTTGAGTTATAGAAGTCCCTGTACCCAAAAGTAAACAAGTAGTATTAGCGATAGGAATATTCCAATATTGATACTCTTTTTTATTTTCGCTAAGATAGAGTACTCTACCATCTTTTTGAAGTACACGACACATTTCAAGGTAGTATATATTGGCTCGTTTAGAGTGTAGAATTGCTTTAAGGTCTGTTAAAAATTCCATAGATATATGTATAGCAGGAGAAAATCTCCTACTCTGTGGCTCTATTTTTTAGCTCTTCTTTTACCTCATTACAAAAATCAGTAGAAAATTTATTTCTATCTTGATTATATCCTGAAACAATATTAGAAGTATCTATACAGTATGCTATTTTTTCTTGTTTTACTTTCATAAACCAATTGTATTGATGTACAAATTCTGGTTTAGCTTCATCTATACATTGAAGCCACATTTTTGATGCCTCTTTTGTATTATTAGTCTCTTCGTTTATCTGAGCCATAAAACAAGATGCCATATTACTATGAGGATATATCTCATTTTTACTATCTTTTATTTTACTTTGTCTCTCTAATGCTACATTTAAATATGCTTTTGCTCTCTCATATTTTTGTTGTTCTAGTAATGCCCAACCCATATTTGTTCTTACTTTATACATTAGACTTTCACTATTCTCATGAGTTTGTAATCTTTGTAGTGCTAGTAGTAGATAACTCTCTGCCATTAATCTATTTTTATCACCTGTGATTGGATTTTGTTTATTTATAAATACTCTACCTAATGAGTTTAAATCTTTGAAGTTACCATTTTCAATACTTTGTAGATAATATCTACTTGCTTGACTAAGGTTTCCTAAAGACTCATAAGCTTTACCAATTAATCCATCATATTTTGTACCATTAGGGTTCATCTCTTTTGCTTGTAACATATAAGCAATAGAGTCTGATAAATCACCTTTAGTATATGCTTCTAATCCTCGTTCCATATAGTAGTCATCAAGGTTACTATTGATATATGATGTAGCATACATAAATAAAAATGCAATTATAAATGTAGCTTCAGCAAAAAACTTAGCAGGAATATGGAGTTTACTAAGCATATTTTTAACTATTAATTGACCTTTATTTGATAATGCACCACCCCCGATTACGGCTAGACCCATAATTTGACCAATAGTAGAGAGTGCTGTTGCAAAGTTGGCATCACCCATAGAGACTGCCGCATAAATACTAATCATAAAACTCGCAGCTATTGCTAGGGATACGGCTGTAAATGTATTCCAAATAGAATCAAACTTATACCATAAAGAGAATTTCTTTGCCTCCTCTTCTAAAAACCACCACCATGCATCACTAGATGGTTTTAATTTAACTCTCCATTTCTCTAAATTAATTCTATTAGTAATAAATACACTATGCTTAAGTAAAATATCATCTAACTCTTCTATCTCTTTGGATAATTTGATAAAAATATCTCTATTCTTTTCAAAGCTTGTATCTTCACACTCTTTGTTCCAAAAGCTTTCTAAAGAGTCTCTATACATCAATAATTTTAAAATTGTACCCTCATCAGTTTTAGAATTTTTTGAAAAATCAATCTCTTCAAAAAATTCTCTATATTTAGCAATAGCTAAATCTACATCCTTGATAGTAAGCTCCATATATTTATCTCCCTTAAATAATATAAGATTATTTTATCTTTATTGTGCTTATATTATAATTTAAAACTATATTTATTGGTTCATTAGATATAATACACTCAAAAAGTTATAATAATGATAAAAGATATATTAATTTTAGCAGATAATCCTATTGTTAAGAGCTTTTTGGAGTGGACTTTAAAAGAGAAGATTATGGACAATAGATATACTGTAGTCTCTCTTTGTGATGAGATATTACCAGATAAAAGCCGTTTGACTTATATAAAAGTTGACCCTACAAGCTATAATAAACTACTTAATATTACACAAGAGAAAGTATATTCTAGTGTATTTATATTGATGAATAGTATAGATGATACTAATTATACTCTTGCAAATATAAGGAGAATTGATAGTAAAGTTACCATATTTTTATTAGATAGTTGGAATTTAGATTATTCAAATGATGAATATAGTAATTTAAATATTATTAATATGAATCAAATTATCTCATCACATCTATATCATAAGCTACCAAATGTACCTCTTATTGCTCAAAATATTGGTTTGGGTAGTGGAGAGATTATGGAGGTATTAGTACCTTATGGGAGTAATTTTGCATATCGTCATATTGGAAGTATAACTCAGCGAAAATGGAAAATAGTAGCATTATATAGAAATAGAAAACAGATATTACCAAGTGCTGGGACAATGATACGACCTAGTGATACAATTATAATAGTAGGAAGACCTATTGTATTGGATGGAATATATAAGAGTATAAATGAGAGGCATGGGCAGTTTCCAAAACCTTTTGGAGATAATATATATCTAATATTAGACCTATCACAAGATGTAGAGTATGCTATTGGATATTTATCACAAGCTATTTTTTTATTAAATAAGTTAAATGATAAAATACTCAAAGTGCGTATTATAAATGCTACAAATTTTGATTTGATGAGTGAAATAAAGAGCTATCGTTGTGATAATATAGATATATCAATATCTTATGGAAAACAGGATTTTCAATCTATTATAGAGTATGATATATATGAAAATAGTATAGGAGTAATTCTTGCTTCTGCTAATACAATTAGCTATAACTCTCTTATTCAAGATATATACAGCCTCAAAAAAATGTTATATATTTTTGGATATACTCCACTATATGATATTAAAAATGCTCAAATTTTAATTAGTGATGATAGTGCTAGTATGGAGTCTGTATCATCTAGTGTATTTGATATATCTCAAACACTTGAATTATCTTTAAATCTATCTAATTATTCACCAGATGGTGATTTTAATGATAAGAGTATGATAATAGAACATTATGAGACACTATCTGGGATTTTTAATTATCCAATTAATGTAGAACAAAAAGAGGCAAATCCAATTAGAGAGATGAAGTCAAAAGAGAGTACTATACAGTTGTTTCCATTTTCAAAAGATATAAAAAAACGAAACATATTTAGTCTATTTTCTAAAAGTCTTGAAGATTATATACTATGTTATGATTTATATCCTAAACTACTTATACCAAAATAAAGGTTTGATTTGATATTAGTACATATTTGCTGTTCGGTAGATAGCCACTATTTTTTGGCTAAACTTAGAGAGGATTATCCCAATAGAGAACTTATTGGATTTTTTTATGACCCAAATATACACCCATATAGTGAGTATTATCTAAGACTTCTTGATGTGAAACGAAGTTGTAGATTATTGGGTATAAGACTTATTGAGGGGGAATATAATATAAATGGGTGGCTAAAGAGTGTAAAAGGATTAGAAAACGAGCCAGAAAAAGGTGCAAGATGTAGTGTATGTTTTGATTATAGATTTGAAAATAGTGCAAAAGAGGCATCAAAACTAAATATTCCTATATTTACCTCAACCCTGCTTACAAGTCCCAAAAAATCTTTGGAAGCTTTGAAATATGCTGGAGATAAGATAGCATCTAAATATAATTTAGAATTTATTGCCCCAGATTATCGCAAAGCATCAGGTACTCAAGCTCAAAATATCTTAGCCAAAAAAGATAAACTATATCGTCAAGATTATTGTGGTTGTATATATGGATTAACCAAACAAAGAGAGTATCAAGATAAACTAGCAGATGAACTATTTTCACCAATTTCTAATCAAATACTACCCAACTCAATAGAAGAGAAGATAGCCCTATATCATAAACGAGAAGAGTTTGAAGATAATAATATAGAGTATAAGATTATCAAGCAGAGATTTTTAAATTATAGACTATTATATGGGTATCTTAAATCCAAAAGAGATATTATTCCTGCTTATTTTCTACCATACTCTACAATTAGAGGAGATTATAGCCGAGGTAAGATTGAGTATAGTATAGATGATATATTCTATTTTAATCGTGATGAGGTAAAATTTATTACATTAGATAAATATAATCAACTATCAAATCAAAATTATAAAACTATAAACGAACTTATATATAATCCACCAATTTTTGAAAAAGAAGTAGATATAAAATCCAAAATATCTAATACTTATTATGATTTAGGTGCTATATTGGTAGTAGATAAAATCCCTACAACCAAACTAGAGATAATTTGCCAATCAAAAACTTATAATGATGTAAAAGAGGTTCTGAAAAAGATATGATAAATTCAAGAGTAGATGAGGTATATTTTAGAGATAAAAAGATTTTTATCAAAAGAGATGATTTATTAGATATAGATTTTTCAGGTAATAAAGCTAGAAAACTATACTACTATATCAAACATAATTTTGATGGTATCAAAAAAATTGTATCAAGAGGTTCTATCCAATCAAATGCTATGTACTCTATGTCAGTATTAAGTAAAATCAAGGGTTGGGAGTTTGAATATATAATAGACCATATCCCAAAGTTTCTTTTGGATAATCCACAAGGCAACTATAAATATGCCCTAGAAAATGGTATGAAAATCAAATATAGTAATGAAGATATAGATATGAATAAGGCTATATTTGTAGATGAGGGAGGTAGAGGTAAAGAGGCATATTTTGGAGTAGAAATTTTAGCCCAAGAGATAGTGGAGTTTGCTCAAAATATCCAAAATATGGTAGTAGTATTGCCATCAGGTACAGGTACAACAGCCCTATTTTTACAAAAATATCTATATAGTTATGGTATCAAAGTCTATACTACCCCTTGTGTAGGGGATAAAGATTATTTAATAGCACAATTTAATATGTTAGAAAAAAATAGCAAATATCACCCACAAATATTACTATTAGATAAAAAATATCATTTTGGCAAACTATATAAAAATAATTATGATATATGGTTAGAGGTAAAAAATAGCACTAATATAGAGTTTGATTTATTATATGACCCTAAAGGGTGGTTAATGGTAGAACAATATAGCAAGTTTTTCAAAGATAAAAATATACTATATATCCACCAAGGAGGATTAATTGGAAATGAGAGTATGATTCTAAGATACAAAAGAAAATATGGATATTAAAGCCAAATAATCAAATCATTAAGCAACCTACTTAATGCCTTATTGGTAGCCTCTACATAACCTCTAGCATCTTTGGTAGTAGTGGGGATTTGATAACTAAATCTTTTACTTTTAATTATTCTTTTGCTATCACTATCTATTAAAGTAAATTTAATAGTTACAATAGAGAGTGAGAGATTAGGACGAACCTTATGATAAAACTCCTCTACACTACTCTCTAATCTATAATCACTACGAGCAAGAGAACTATAATCTACTACATTTTTAAATACCATATTAGAAGCTTTTGATATATTATAATGTAACAACTTATATAGACTACTACTCCATATTGAACTATTATATCTATCTAGTTCTATATTAGAATAACTATAATATAGAGATTTTCCTAATGGCTCTTTTGTAGAGATAGGATAGGATATAGTAATAGTTTTATCTTTTATATAATGTTTTTTGACCAATAATTTTATATTTAGACTATAATAGTTCATTGGTGGTACTTTGGTACAAGAGGTTAAGAGTATTATTAATATTAGTATATATTTCATTCTCCAGGTCCTTTTTTGGTTTTTGATGATTTAAATAATATATCGCTTGGGCTTCTCTCTAGCATAATGCTTAAATCTTCTATTTGGGTGGTGAGTACTCTTATATCTGTTATCATTGGTTGGAGTATTCTATTTAGATTATAATCTCCTCTTTTGATGCTATTATTAAATCTATTTACCATATTAGTTGTGCCTCTACTTGCATCAATAAAGTTTGATATAGCAGGTGTTAAATCTATATTTAATCTATCTTTGATTTGATTAAATGAACTATTTGTATCTTTAATAAATACTCTTGTATCTTGTAGGGTATATATAAGTTCATCTTCTAATATTAGAGTTTTTTGGGCTATTTTATCAATTGATGATAAGATACTGCTAAAGTTATTAATATTTTTATCAGAGAGTAGTTTTTCACCTTGCTTTAATATTTTCATAACTCGTGTTGATACTATTCCAAATTTTCCCTCTAGTTGTCCCATTAGTGATGATGTTGATTTGATGATTGGGTATAGTTCATTATCTTGTTTTTTTAATATTTTTGATTTGTTGCTACCTCCATCAATCTCTATATATGAGAGTCCTGTGAGTCCATACATCTTGACAACTCCTCTCATATCCTCTTTGATAGGTATATCTTTTTGTATTCTAATCAAAATATCTACCTCTTCTATATTACTAGGATTGATACTGATTTTATCAACTACTCCAATATTTACACCTTTCATCTTAATTCCTGAATCTTTGGATAGTCCAATTACAGATTCACTCATTCTCAAAAGATATTTTTTATGGCTATGTTGGTCTCCTCTATCTCCCAACCAAAAAGCAAAAAATATTAATCCAATAGTAAAGCTAAATAGAAAAAGTCCTATAAGTGTATAATTTATTTTACTATACATCTCTACTCTTATCTTTGAGAAATCTATTAATAAATGGGTGATTAATCTCTAATAGACTTTTCAAATCGCCTTGGGCTATCACTTTTTTATCTCCTAATATACAAAATCTATCTACAATAGAGTATATTGTATCCAAATCATGAGTAATAATCACTACTGTTATACCAAAAATATCATGAAGTTCTTTGATTAACTTATCAAATGCTCTTGCTCCTATTGGGTCAAGCCCACTTGTTGGCTCATCTAAAAATAGAATCTCTGGTTCTAGTGCTAATGCTCTTGCTAATGCTACTCTTTTTATCATTCCTCCACTAAGTTCTGATGGATATAGAGATGCAACATGAGGAGGTAACCCTACCATAGAGATTTTAATTTTTACAATATCATCAGACATTTTAGAGGTAATATTACTATACTCTTTTAGTTGAAGTTTAATATTATCAGCTACACTAAGTGATGAGTATAACGCTCCAAATTGAAATAATATACCCCATTTTTGACGCAATTTTTGAGCATTAGTATAGCTAATATTTGATAAATTATATCCTAATACTTCTATACTCCCTGATGATGGAGTTTGAAGCATTATCATCTCTTTCATAAGCAGAGATTTACCACTCCCACTCCCACCTAAAATAGCATATATCTCACCTCTATTAATATCAAGATTTACCCCATTATGAATTACATTATCTTCAAATCTTGTGATTATATTTTGGACTTTTATTATAGTTGAAATTACTATATCCCCCATTCAGTCAAAATTATAGATACAATAGCATCAAAAGCTATTACAAAAAATATGGAGTTTACTACACTTGCCGTGGTTTGTGTGCCTATGCTCTCTGTATCATTAGATACTTGCATTCCTCTAAAAGCACCTATCATAGATATTGATATAGCAAATATAAAACCTTTTAAAATACCTATCCAAAAATGTTTAATATCAAGAATCTCTTGAAGCCTTATAATAAATTGTGTATAAGATATATCTAGTACCATATTAGAAGCAAACATACTACCCATAATTCCCATAATATCTGCAAAAAATATTAGAAGTGGTAGAGATATTATTAGTGCAATTACTCTTGGTAGTACCAAAAAATAGTATGGGTCAAATCCCATAGTCTTCATCGCTAATATCTCTTCTGTAATTTTCATTGCTCCAATTTGAGCAGTATAAGCAGAACCACTTCGCCCTGCTACAACAATAGCAGTTATCATAGGGGCAAGTTCTCTTGTAATTGATATAGAAGCCATATCTACTATAAATATATCAGCACCAAATTTTGCCAACTCCACAGCACTTTGATATGAGATAACAAGTCCTACCAAAAATGTGGTAAGTGCTACAATAAGTAAAGCATTCATTCCTGAGCGTTCTATATGATATAGTATCTCTTTGTATCTAATATTATGAGGTTTGATAAAATATCTAAAAAATGCTAATAGAGTATGTCCTGAAAATGATAGGTAGGATTTAAATGTCGCGTAATACTCCATACTAGATTTACCAAGGCGATAAAAAATATTATATTTAGTGGTTTTTATATCTTTTGTAGTGTAATTATCTTTTATTATTTTATATAATCTTTTTTGTGCTTGAGTATAGCCTACAACTTTAATATTATGATTGATTTTGAACTTATTATAAAATTGGAGAAATATAAGCACTCCAACACTATCAAAAGAGTCTATATTTGAAAAATCCCAAATTATATCATCATTAATTTTAATAGAATTTAGCTCTTTTTCTATATCTCTTTGAGTATATAGAGTCCAATCTCCTTGAGATATAAGTTTGATACTATTATCAATATATTTAGTTTTTAGGTATATCATCTTTATCCTTTTTTACTATCTCTATAATCTCATTTTTTATAAATATTAAGTTTCTATAAATATCTTTTAAATCATCTATTTTTGTGGAATCAAAATTTTGACTTATATAATATTGATACTTATCTTTATCAAGTTTTTCTAAAATTCCAAAATTCCAAATAGCCCCTATAATATAAGCCCCTTTTATAAATATTTCATTATTAAGCTCAACAGTTGAGATTAGTTCAGCTAAGAGTTGTGGTCTTGGATTACTAAAATCTTCTGCTTTTTTAAACTCTTGAATAAAAAAATATGGTTTTTCACTCTCAAAAAGACCTTTAGCTACTACAAAATCAGTTGTACCACTAAAGATAAATCTATCTGTTTTATAGACAATTTTATTTTTATAAAAATCTCTAATATTATGTTCTATTGATTTGAATTTTATTTTATTTAATATAGGTATAATAAAATGTACTTTTAAATCCTCTTCATTATAATTATCAATAAAAAGTCTATTCTCATCTATAAGTTCTATTAAAAACGCTTCTACTAAATTATTTATCTCTATACTATTATTAAACCAACTATCAAATATATCATAACTAATAGCTTTTTTAATAGATAAAAACTCTTTTAACTCTTTATCTCTAATTTTACTAAAACTATAAGTAGGAATACCATCATGATTTAAATTTCTAAGCTCTTTAATCTCTTTTTCTAAGGCCTCTATTCTCTCTAGTTCGCTCATTTGTTAATCCTCTTTTTTGTATATAGCATTTTGAGTAAATTATTTTAATTTATCCAAAAAATCAAGATATTTTTTTCATTATTAGCCTTTTACTATTTTACTCTCCCTCTCTCTCTGCTGTAAAGCTCAATGACATCTCTCTCTCCATCATCATAATCTCTTCAGAACCATCTACGGCTATATTTTTATCTACTGCTAATTCTTTATAATCTATTTTACCTGTATATTCTATTCTATTTAAAATAGATTTAATTGCATTTATTCTAGCTTTTTTCTTGTTGTTTGCTTTGATAACCATCCATGGAGCAGAACGGTTGTGTGATGCCATAAGCATAGAAAACTTTGCTACTGTATATTTATCCCAAAACTTTTGTGCTAATTGGTCAACTGGTGATAGTTTATGCTGTTTTAATGGGTCTGTTTTACGGCTTTCAAATCTTCTTGATTGTTCATCTTTGGTAATAGATAGATAAAATTTAAATAAGATTATACCCTCACTAATTATCATATTCTCAAATTTAGGTACTTTTTCTAAAAAATCTAAATGCTGTTGTTGAGTACAAAAATTCATTACAGGTTCTACTCCTGCACGGTTATACCAACTTCTATCCATAATCACCATCTCTCCTGCTGATGGAAGATGTGTAACATATCTTTGGAAATACCACTGTGTAACCTCTACATCATTTGGTTTTTCTAATGCTACTACTCTTAGCCCTCTTGGATTGATATGTTCTGTAATTCTTCTAATTACTCCACCTTTTCCTGCTGCATCTCTACCTTCAAATAGTATAAGCACTTTTAAACCTTTTTCTTTTACATAGGTTTGTAGTTTAAGTAGTTCTACTTGAAGTTTTTTAAGCTCCTCTTCATACTCAATAGTCTCAATTTTTCTCCAGACTGCTACTCTATTTTTTCGTTTTTTTAAACTCTTTTCTTTATCTTTTTTTCCCATTATATCCACCTCTATTAAAAAATATTAATGGTGGGTTTTACCCACCCTACAACATAACTTTATACTCTCTGTATTTTACCATACTTTAGCTTTTTAACAGCATTTTCAATACTATTTTGTCTCATAAAATGCTCCCCTACCAAAAAGGCATCAGCACCAACACCACTAAGTTCTAGCACCATTTCATGAGTAGTTATCCCACTCTCTGCTACAATAATCTTACCATTTGGAATAAGTGGTATAAGCTTACTACTAAGACTCATATCCATCTCAAAAGTCTCTAAATTACGATGATTAATACCAATAATATCAGCACCTGCTAAGATAGCTTTGGTTAAATCTGATTTATCATGAATTTCAACTAATGCCTCCATTCCTAAATGTCTTGTGTAGTTTAATAGCTCTTTTAACTCTTTTGTACTAAGTGCAGTTGCAATTAATAGTATAAAGTCAGCACCATAGGCTAGTGCTTCTACAATTTGATACTTATCAACAATAAAATCTTTTCTAAGAAGTGGCATTGGCACATATCTTCTAATTGCACCTAAATACTCCTTATCACCTTGAAAATAGTGAGGTTCAGTGAGAATTGAGAGTACATCAGCACCACCTAATTCATACTCTTTTGCTATTAATACAGGGTCAAAATCTTCTCTGATTACACCTTTGCTAGGACTAGCTTTTTTAACCTCTGCTATAATTCTATATGGGTTATCTTTTGTTGATTTTAATGCACCCTTTACATCTTTTGGAGAGAATGGATTATATGCCAATGAACGCCCCAACCAATCTACAGGAAACTCTATTTTCCTTTGTTCTAAATCATTTTTTGTTTTTCTAATAATTTCATCTAATATCACAACTACACCTTTTATCTCTTGTATTGTTGATATTCTACTCTAAAATATATGATATTTTGTTTATATTTAGAATTAAAAGAATTATTACTCAATGATATTCTATTTTATAATTAATAAAATGTTAAAATAAATTAAGTTAAAATTTTATTAAAAGGAATTGTTATGAGAATCTTAGTTAGTGTTATATTTTTATCTCTATTTGCTTCTGGGGTATTTGCTGACCAACTTAGAAATGAGATTAGAGGTAGTAGTTATAGCAATATGAAAACTACACACATTAATAGTATGGGTGTAAATATTACTATCAAACATCCACGAAGTGTATATGCAGGTGAGAGATATACAATATATGCCTCTATGAGAAATAGAATTGATTATGCTAGAATGGGTGGGCTTACTCTATCTTTCCCTCAATATAACTCAATAGATGCTAATGTAATATCAAGAAGATTTGATAAATTAAATGGATATCTTCCTCCATCAAAACTATATAGTAAAGTATATGGTAGAAATATTCCTATTGATTATTATGTAATTGAGGGGTGGGAGAATAAATGGTCTTATGATACAAGTCGTTATATGAAAATAGAGCTACAAGCACCTTATAGTATTCGTCAAATAGATATAAATGTTAGAGGTGTATTAGTATTTGGACGAGGTAGAAACAAAGAAGAGGTAGCAGTACCACGAAGTAGTTATATTCAAGACCAACAAGGATATAATGTAAAAAGAATATCTATAAGAGTAAATAAATAACAGGAATTAGATAAATGAGACACTTTTTAACACTAAAAGATTATAGCAAGGATGAGCTTTTAGAGATAATAGACCTTGCTATAAAAATTAAAAAACAGACTTATAACAGAGATTTTGTACCATATCTTAATAAGCAAACGCTAGGAATGATATTTGAAAAAAGTTCGACACGAACAAGAGTAAGCTTTGAAACGGGGATATATCAACTTGGTGGAGTTGGGCTATTTTTATCATCAAATGATATTCAGCTTGGTCGTGGAGAACCTATGAGTGATACAGCTAGAGTTATTAGCCGTATGGTTGATATGGTGATGATTAGGACTTTTGGACATGATAAATTAGAAGAGTTTGCATCTTTTTCTAAAGTCCCCGTGATTAATGGGCTTACAGATAAATATCACCCTGTTCAACTTATGGCTGATTATTTAACTATCAAAGAGTTTAAAAAAGATGATAATTTGGTAGTTGCTTATATTGGAGATGGTAATAATATGGCTAACTCTTGGCTACTATTAGCCTCTATCATAGGATTTGAACTTAGAGTTGCTACTCCAAAGGGTTGTGAGTGTGATAGTGATGTAATAGAAGAGGCTTATAAAAATGCCAAAATTAGTGGTGCTAAAATTATTATATCAAACTCTCCCCAAGATGCTATCAAAGATGCCTCTGTTGTAACTACCGATACTTGGGTATCTATGGGGCAAGAGGCACAAAAAGAGCAAAAGCTCAAAGAGTTTGATGGTTATTTAATAGATAATGATATGATGTCATTAGCACAAGATGATGCAATGTTTTTACATTGTCTTCCTGCTTATAGAGGTTATGAGGTGAGTGAAGAGGTATTTGAGGCACATTCTGATGAGATATTTAGTGAAGCTGAAAATAGATTACATGCTCAAAAAGCTATAATGGTATGGTTAGATAATAAAAGGGATTAGATGAGTAATATAGATTTAGAGAAATTTGCAAAATATTCAAAGGCGGGGCCTAGATATACAAGTTATCCAACTGCTTTGGAGTTTAATGATGATTTTAAATATGATGATTATATTAAATTTTTAGAAAATAGTGATGAGAAGATCTCTCTATATATTCATCTTCCTTTTTGTAGAAGTGCTTGTTATTTTTGTGGTTGTAATGTAGTATTTACTTCAAAAGAGGAGAAGCTAAGCCGTTATATAGAGTATCTAAAAAAAGAGATTGATATATTAGCTTCTCATATTGATACAAATCGTGAAGTTATTCAATTTCATTTTGGTGGAGGTACGCCTACATTTTATAAAGCTTTTGAACTTGATGAGATTGTAACTTATGTTAAATCAAAGTTTACAAATTGGAGCAGTGAAGCTGAAATTAGTTGTGAGATTGACCCACGATTTTTTAATGAAGAGCAGATGAAAGTATTTAAAAAACATGGTTTTAATAGAATTAGCTTTGGAGTTCAAGACCTTGATGAAAAAGTACAAAAAGAGATACATAGAGTACAACCTTTAGCACTTACTAAAAATGCTGTTGAATTAGCAAGAAAATATGGAATTAACTCTATAAATGTAGATTTTATATATGGTCTTCCATATCAAACACTAGAGAGCTTCAAAAAAACTTTAGAACTTTCAACTACTCTTAATCCTGATAGAGTAGCAGTATTTAATTATGCCCATGTCCCATGGCTTATGAAAACTATGAGAAAATTTGATGAGACAACTCTTCCATCTCCTGATGTTAAGCTTCAAATCTTTAGCCATACTATCAAGTTTTTTGAAGATAAAGGGTATAAAATGGTAGGAATGGATCATTTTGCTAAACCTCAAGATGAACTATTTGGAGCGATAGAGAAGGGAGAACTTCATAGAAATTTCCAAGGATATACTACCAAAGGTGGAGCAAATCTAATTGGAATTGGACTTACAAGTATTGGAGAGGGTAGTAGATATTATGCCCAAAATTCTAAGAATATGAGTGAGTATGAAGAGATGATAGATAGTGGCAAACTTCCATTTGTTAGAGGTGTGAAGCTAAGTGATGATGATTATATTAGAAAATCTGTGATTATGGAGCTTATGGCAAATTTTTCTATTGATATAAAAAGAGTAGAAAAAGAGCATAAAATAGATTTTAACTTATACTTTAAAGATACTTTAGAGGACTTAAAAGAGTTTGAAAATGCTGATATTATCTCTATAAAAGATAATAAATTAAGTGTATCTCAAACAGGTACATTATTAATTAGAAATATAGCTATGCCTTTTGATGCTTATATGAATAAGTATAAAAATTCTAAAAAGAGTTTTTCAAAGACTGTTTAATATGAAAAAAGATTTAGTCTCTAAAGATTTACTCAAAACTATGGCAAGAGATATATCTAAACATATTTTACATATTGATATCAAAGATGATATGGAGATAATTGATAAAGAGTTTGTAAGAATAGAAAAAAGAGATGCCGATTTAGTATTTAAAAATGGTAAAGAGTTAATTCATATTGAAATTCAAAACGATAACCATAAAAAAATGCATCTTAGAATGCATAGATATTATAGTGATATTTTATTTGAATATGAAGATTATAAAATTTCCCAATATCTTTTATATATTGGAAAGTACAAATGTTCTATGATATCACAAATAAAAAGAGATAAAATTGATTATAGTTATGATATAATTAATTTTAAAGATTTAGATTGTCAAGAGCTTATAAATAGTGATGACCCCTCAGCTGTTACATTAGCTATATTATGTGATTTTAAAGATTTAGATACTCAACTAGTGGTAAATAGTATATTAAAAAAATTAAAAGAGTTAAGTGATGAGAGAGATTATGAAAAATACCTTAGGGCATTAAATCTATATTCACTTAATAGAAACTTAGAAAAAGAGCTAAAAAAAGGAGTAGAGATGTTGCGAGTAGATATGGAGAAGACACCATTTTATCAACTAGGAGTAGAGAGAGGTGAAAAAATAGGTGAAAAAATAGGTCAAAAAAATACTTCTCTTAATAATGCTTATATAATGATAACTAAATTTGGTATGGAAGTTGATACGATAGGCAAAGAGTTTAATTTAAATAAAGATGAACTTTTAAAGTATATAGAGAGTAAAAAATAGTTATTTTATAATAGGGAGAAAAAAATGAATGATAAAGAGTTATATGCTAAATTAGCAGTTTTTGGCAAGAAATTACTAGATAGACCAGCACTTGAAGATGGTATGCATTTGATAGCTAATTATGCAAAAGAGATTACTAATGCTTCTCGTTGTTCTATTTTTATTCATGATAAAAAGCAGGGGAAATTATGGACTGCATTTGCAGATAGTATAGATACTATTAAAATACCTGATAATGTAGGAATTGTAGGAAAAACACTTAGAGAAAAGAGAGAAATTATTGTAAATAATCCTTATGGAGACCCTGATTTTTTTACTACTGTTGATGCCAAATCAGGATTTACTACCAAAAATATAGCCTCTATTCCTATATTTGACTCTACAAAAACACCAATAGGCATATTACAATTTTTAAATAAAAATGGTGGATTTGATGAAAAAGATGTTAGATTTATCAAGTTTTTTGCACACTATGTTAGTACTTATTTAGAATTAGCATCTGCTTATGGTGAGATTTAATGAATAAGTTTGTACTATCTATTTTAATTAGTAGCTTTGCTTTGGCTTCTAACTCTATTTTATTGCCAACAAGTTTTCAATCTAATTTTAAACAAACAATTACAAATGATAAAAAGAAAAAGATTATATATAATGGTCGTATGCTTTATTCACAGGGTAATATTGTCAAATGGAACTATAAAAAACCTACCAAAAAAGAGGTTTGTAGCAATAATAAAAGATTAACAGTTATAGACCATGATTTAGAACAGATTACAAGATATAGATTATCTAAAGCTATTAATCTAACACAAATTATAAAAAATGCAAAGTTTCGTAGAAAGCAGGTATATATTGCTAAATATGAGGATAAAAGCTATACAATTCAAGTAGATAAGAGTGGAAAGTTAGCTAGAATAGCATATTATGATGATTTAGATAATACTGTATTAATTATTTTTAATAATATTAAATATAGCAACAAAAGAATAAACAATAAAAAGTTAGAGTGTAAAATCCCAAAAGAGTATGATATAATTGATGGCTAGTAAGAATTTTGGATTAGATATTTGGGGTGAAAATAATTTTTTTATAGATAATAATACTATTAATATTAATTATGGAAACAAACCATCACTACTACAACTAACTACTCAAATACGAGATAAGGGGCATCGTGGACCTCTTATTTTTAGGTTTCCTCATATTCTAAAAAAACAGATAAAAAATCTTTTTGATGAGTTTAATCAAGCAAGATTAGGATTAGATTACAAATCACCTTTTAGAGCAGTATTTCCACTTAAAGTCAACCAATTACCAAACTTTGTCAATAGTATAACAGAGGTATCAAAAGAGTATAATTATGGATTAGAAGCAGGAAGTAAAGCAGAACTTATTATTGCTATGAGTCATACTAGATTAGGTGAGCCTATCACAATTAATGGGTTCAAAGATAAAGCTTTAATATCGTTATGTTTTATAGCAGGTAGTATGGGGCATAATATCACTATTATTATAGAGGGTATTAATGAACTCAATACTATATTAGGTGTAAGTCGTGAGTTTAAATTATTTACTCCTAAAATAGGTATGCGAATCAGACTTCATAGTAGTGGTATTGGAATATGGGCAAAGAGTGGTGGGTATAGCTCTAAATTTGGGTTAAGTGCCACTGAATTATTAGAGGCTTATGATATATTAAAAGCTAATAATTTATTAGATAAATTTTATATGATACATTTTCATATTGGTTCTCAAATGGGGCAAATATCCCCACTTAAAAAAGCTCTTAGAGAAGCAGGTAATATATATGCACAACTCCATAAGATGGGTGCTACATCTTTAGGTGCTATTAATATTGGTGGAGGATTAGCAGTAGAGTACTCTCAACACTCTAATATTAGAGATAGAAATTACTCAATTAGAGAGTTTGCAAATGATGTAGTATTTTCTATGTGTGAGATAGCCAAAAGTAATAGTGTAGCACAACCTGAAATATTTATAGAATCAGGGAGGTTTGTAGCATCGGCACACTCTGTGTTAATCGCCCCTGTATTAGAGCTTTTTTCACAAGAGTATAATCAAAAGGCACTTAGATTAAAAAAGCAAAATCCTCCATTAGTACAAGAGCTTTATGAACTCTTCTCATCTATGACAAAAGAGGTAGCAAGAGAGTATCTTCATGATGGATTAGACCATTTAGAATCACTACTTACTCTATTTGATTTGGGGTATATTGATATAATAGACCGTTCTAATAGTGAAATTTTGGTAGATTTGATTATTAAAAAAGCTATATCACTTCTAAAAGATGAAAATATAGAAGAGCTTCGTATATTAGAAGATAAAATAGATGAAAAATATCTAGTAAATTTCTCTCTATTTCAATCACTACCAGACTATTGGGGACTTAAACAAAATTTTCCAATAGTACCATTATCACATTTAGATATAGTCCCAACTCGTTCTGCTACTATTTGTGATATTACTTGTGATAGTGATGGAGAGATACCATATAACCGTGAAATTCCTCTAAACCTTCATGATATAGATTTATCCAAAGAGGAGTATTTTTTGGGCTTCTTTTTGATAGGTGCATATCAAGAGATATTAGGAATGAAGCATAATCTTTTTACTCATCCTACCGAAATAGTAGTAGAGTTTGATGATAATGGAGATTATAAATTTAGCAATATTATAGAGTCTCAAAATCTAATGGATATATTAGAAGATATTGAGTATGAACGAAGTAAAATAGATAAATCACTTAAAAATAATATTGATAATATTAAAGATTTAAATGATATAGAAAAAGATAAACTATTAGGTAAATTATATCTATATCTTAGTCAAAATGGGTATTTAAGAGCATATTAATCTATCTTGTTATATATACTATTAAATGCTTGACTCATAGCTTTTACTACTGCTTCACTACTATTTTTATGTTTTACTATTGTATTA